>NZ_JASJSQ010000001.1:99323-155354 GCF_030236855.1 Stenotrophomonas maltophilia group sp. Smal13 | reverse complement strand
TCAAGGTGATCGCGAAGCTGCCTGCAGACCGGTAGTGCCGGCCGCTGGCCGGCAACAACGTGTCGGGTTCGAAAAGCGTGTCGACCAAGGTCGACACCCACCAGGGCAGGAGGTCGGCACCTGCCAGAGCTGGCGTGCCCGGCGCACCTGAACGGGAGGTTCCGACGAATTCCCGAGGTGGCCATTGATATTGTATCCGGCGAAAACCGCTTGCTAGCCTCCCCTCCATGCGCCGCATCACCCGCCAACTGCGTACGTACCTGATGATGCTGCTGATGGCGGCATTCGTGGTCGTGCCGGTGGCCGACGCACTGGTGTGTGCGGTGGAACCGCATGCCAGCAGCGCCCATGTCGAATCCCTCGCGGACGACGCAGGCGGTGACAGCGACAGCGACAGCAAGCACACGGGTGCCTGCACGCATAACCACTGCCACCACTCCACGCTGAGCCTGCCGGCGAACGATTTCGCGGCCTTCGGTACGCCACTGCCAGCGCGCTGGATGAATGCCGGCGACGTGGCGACCTATGCGGTCGCCCAGGATGAATTGACGCGTCCCCCCCGGGCGTGAGTTGAGCGCGTCCCGCAATCGCGGGCTCCCGTTTCACTCACAACCGGAATCCCCCTATGTCGATCCTGACACCTCGGTCGCCGCGCGCGACCGGGCTGGTCGTCGCTGTACTGCTGGGCCTTGCCCCGGCAATGCAGGCGTCGGCGCAAGCCGCCCCCTCCTACGACACCCTGCTTGAACGCCTGGACCAGCTGCCCGGTACCCGTGTGGGTACGGCACTGGCCGAGGCCGCCGATGCGCGTGCCGACCAGGCCCGTGCGTTGCCCAATCCTTCCCTCTCCTACTCCGCCGAAAACGCCTGGGGCACCGGCTCCTATGGCGGCATGGGCAAGGCCGATACCGTGCTCACCCTGTCCCAGCCGCTGGAGGTCTGGGGCCAGCGTGGCGCGCGTGTCCGTGCCGCCCGCGCCGAGGCACAGGCCGCCAACCTGCGTGGTGCCCAAAGCCGCAGCGACGTGGCCAGCCAGCTGGCGGTGGTCTACGCACAGGCGGAAAGCGCACTGCGCCGCTACACCCTGGCCGAAGAAGCACTGACCCTCACCCGCGATGACGCCAACGCCGTCAACGCGATGGTCAAGCAGGGCCGCGAACCGCAGCTCCGTGCGGTGCAGGCGCAGAGCGAAGTGGCCAACGCCAGTGCTTCACTGGATGAGGCACAGGCCTTCCGCGATGCCGCGCTGGCCCGCCTGGCCGGTGCCGCGCTGCTGGATGCGCCGGTGCAGTCGATCGACGACAGCCTGCTCGACCGGGCCCCGCCGCTGCCGCGTGGCGCCACCGACGTGGCACTGGCGGTGCGCATCGCCGAAGCCGAAGCCGATGCGGCCGGCAAGCTGGTCGACGTGGAGCGCAAGCGCGCCCTGCCCGACCTCAGTGTCACCGCCGCACAGACCCGCTTCCGCGAAGGCGGCGAGCGTGCCTACAACCTCGGGGTCAGCCTCAGCATCCCGCTGTTCGACCGCAACCGCGGGGGCATCCGCGCCGCCAATGCCGACCAGCGCGCGGCCGAGGCCCGCCTGGACCAGCAGCGCCGCGACAGCGAGGCGGCACGTCTCTCCGCCGTAGCCGGACTGAAAGCCGCCGGAAGCCGGACCCGCGCCGCCGATGAAAGCGTGGTCGCCGCCGAAGAGGCGTATCGCCTGGCCCGCGTCGGCTTCGACGCCGGACGCATCTCGCAGCTGGAACTGCGCAGCACGCGCAGCGCCCTCATCGCCGCCCGCGGCACCGCCGTGGATGCGCGCCTGTCGCGCGTCGGCGCCGAAATCGATCTTGCCCGCCTTGAGGGGCGCGCACCTTTTGTGGAGGCCAAATGACTCTCTCCCGTACTTTCCCGCTGATCGGCGGCGTGCTGCTGACCGTCCTGCTTGCCGGCTGCGCCGGCAACGCGCAGACGCCTGCCAATGAAGACCCCGCTGCGGCCAAGGCCGGCACCGACGATGGCCACGGCCATGCCGCCGACAGCAAGGAGGCCAAGGCGGAAACCGCCAAAGCCCCCGCCGACGCCGATGAAGGCGTGGTGCAGCTGACCCAGGAACAGATCAAGGCCTCCGGTATCGAAGTGGTCGCGATCGGTCGCGGTGGCGGTGGCTCGACCCGGCTGTCCGGCAGGGTCGAGCCCACCGTGGGCGCCCGCGCTTCGGTTGCCTCCACGGTGACCGGCCGCGTCGAGCGCGTGCTGGTCGCGCCGGGCACGGCGGTGAAGCAGAACCAGGCACTGGCCATCGTGGTCAGTGGCGAGGCCGCGGTGTTCCGCGCCAATGCGCTGGCCGCCTCGGCCGAAGCAGAAGCCGCGCGCCTGGCCTATGGCCGCGACAAGGCGCTGGTCGACCAGGGCGTGGTCGCCCGCCAGGAAATGGAAACCTCGCGCGCACGTTCGCTGGCGGCACAGGCCCAGGCCGCCGCCGCGCAGGCCCAAGCCGCCGCCAACGGTTCGCCGGACAGCAGCGGTCGCGTGCGCATCACCAGCCCGGTGGCCGGCATCGTCGGCAACGTGCAGGTCACCCCGGGCGGCGTGGTCGCCGCCGGCAGCGCGGTGGCCGACGTCGCCGACCCGACGATGAACGAGCTGGTGTTCACCGCACCGCCGGCGCTGGCCGCGCAGGTCACGCCGGGCATGAAGCTGGAAGTGAGCGTGCCGGGTGGCAGCTTCACCGCCACCGTCACCGGGTCGGCCGCCGATGTCCGCCAGCAGGGCGGCGTCGCGGTGATCCGTGCCACGCCGGTGGATGCCGCGCTGCCGCCCGCCGGTTCGCCGGTATCGGCGGTGGTCGTCACCGAAGGCCAGGATGGCTCGCTCAGCGTGCCCGCCGATGCGGTGCAGAACGTCGATGGCAGCAGCGCGGTGTTCGTCGCCGTCGAAGGCGGCTTCAAGGCGCAGCCGGTGCTGGCTGGCCGTCGTGCTGGTGACCGTATCGAGATCCTCGGTGGGCTGACCGGCAACGAGCGCATCGTCGGTGCCAACGCCTTCCTGCTCAAGGCCGAACTTGCCAAGGGCGAAGCCGAGCACGGCCACTGAGGAGGCGACCATGTTCAAGCTGATCATTGAAACAGCGGTACGCCACCGCTGGCTGGTGGTGTTCATGGCGGCGCTGATCGCCGCCGTGGGCCTGTTCCAGCTGGGCAAGCTGCCGATCGACGCGGTGCCGGACATCACCAACCGCCAGGTGCAGATCAACACGGTGGCACCTGCACTGACCCCGGAGCAGATCGAACGGCAGGTGACTTACCCGCTGGAAACCGCGCTGGCCGGCATTCCCGGCCTGACCACCACGCGTTCGCTGTCGCGCAATGGCTTCTCGCAGGTCACCGCGATCTTCACTGATGCGACCGACATCTACTTCGCCCGCCAGCAGGTGGCCGAACGCATGCGCGAGGCATCGGAAGACCTGCCCGATGGCGCGTCGCCGATGCTGTCGCCGGTCACCACCGGCCTCGGCGAGGTACTGATGTGGACGGTGGACTTCACGGCGTTCGATCCGGCCAGGCTGGCCAAGCCCGGTGAAGCGGGTTGGCAGGCCGGCGAGGTCTACCGCACGCCGGAAGGCAACCTGCTTCGCACGCCGGAAGAACGTGCCACCTACCTGCGCACCGTGCAGGACTGGATCATCGCGCCGCAGATGCGTTCCAGCCCGGGGCTGGCCGGCGTCGATACGGTCGGCGGCTACGTCAAGGAATACGGCGTGCATCCGGACAGCGCCAAGCTGGCCGCGCACGGCCTCGGCCTGGCCGACCTGGTCACTGCCCTGCAGCGTTCCAACGTGCAGGCCGGTGCCGGTTTCGTGCAGCGTGCGGGCGAAGGCCTGGTGGTACGTGCCGACGGCCTGGCGCTGACCACCGACGATCTGGCACAGGCCCCGGTAGCCACCCGCAATGGCGTGGTGGTACGCGTGGCCGATGTGGCCGACGTCGACCTGAGCCGCGCACCGCGCCTGGGTGCGGCCAGCCGCAACGGCCATGAAGCCGTGCTGGGTACCGCGCTGATGATCGCCGGCGGCAACAGCCGCACCGTGGCGCAGGCAGCTGCGGCGCGCCTGGAACAGGTGAACAAATCGCTGCCGGCCGACATCGTGGCGGCACCGGTGCTGGACCGCAGCGTGCTGGTCAATTCGACCATCAAGACCGTGGCCAAGAACCTCACCGAGGGTGCGCTGCTGGTGGTGGTGGTGCTGTTCCTGCTGCTGGGCAACCTGCGTGCAGCAACGATCACCGCGCTGGTGATTCCGCTGTCGTTCCTGTTTGCAGTGATCGGCATGAACCGCTTCGGCATCAGCGGCAACCTGATGAGCCTGGGTGCGCTGGACTTCGGCATCCTGGTGGACGGTGCGGTGATCGTGATCGAATCGACGCTGCTGATGCTGGGCCAGCGCCGCGCCGAACTGGGCCGTGCATTGACCGCGATGGAACGCCTGCGCGTGGCCGCTGATTCGGCGATGAAGATGGCGCGCCCTGCGGCCTTCGGGCAGCTGATCATCCTGCTGGTGTTCGCGCCGATCCTTACCCTGGAAGGCGTGGAGGGCAAGACGTTCCACCCGATGGCGGCCACGTTCATGCTGGCCCTGGTCGGTGCCTTCATATTCTCCTTCACCTTCGTGCCGGCGATGGCCGCACTGCTGGTGCGCGAGCCCAAGGTGAAGGACGGCGATACACATGCTGACGATGGCGAGCACGAAACCAAGCTGATCCGCGTGCTGCGTGCGCGCATCGAGCCGGTGGTGCGCAGGGCCGTGGCGCATCCGCGCACGGTGCTGGCCGGTGCGGTGATGATGGTGGTGGTGGGCATCGGTTCGTTCTCGCTGCTGGGCCGCGAGTTCATGCCGACGCTGGACGAAGGCAACGTGGCGATGCAGGCCCTGCGCGTGCCGTCGACCTCACTGGAGCAGTCGCTGGCAATGCAGCTGGCACTGGAAAAGGCGATTGCCAAACAGCCGGAAGTGGAAACCGTGTTCTCGCGCACCGGTACCGCAGAGGCGGCGATCGACCCGATGCCGACCAACATCTCCGACAGCGTGATCGTGCTCAAGCCACGCAAGGACTGGCCGGATCCGAAACTGGGCAAGGATGCACTGGTAGCACGCTTCGAAAAGCTGGCCGGGCAGCAGCTGGGCAACAGCTTCGAATTCAGCCAGCCGATCGAGCTGCGCTTCAACGAGCTGATTTCCGGCGTGCGTACCGACCTGGCGGTAATGATCTTCGGCGATGACTTCAGCCAGCTGCAGAAGGTGGCCGACCAGGTGGCGTTGAAGCTGCGTGCGGTGAACGGTGCGGCCGACGTGCGGGTGGAACAGATCTCCGGCCTGCCCACGCTCAATGTGGCCATCGACCACGTGGCGGCGGCGCAGTACGGCCTGACTGCCGCGGACGTGAGTGATGCGCTGTCCACCGGCATTGGTGGCACGGCGGCCGGCAAGATCTTCGAAGGTGATCGCCGCTTCAACGTGGTGGTGCGCCTGGACGATGCCTCGCGCAACGATCCGGACCAGTTGGCGTCGTTGCCGATTGCTACGCCATCGGGGCTGGTGATTCCGCTGTCGTCGGTGGCGCGCATCACGGTGAGCGAAGGGCCCAACCAGATCAGCCGCAACAACGGCAGCCGCCGCGTGGTGGTGCAGGCCAACGTGCGTGGCCGCGACCTGGGCGGCTTCGTCGGCGAAGCGCAGGCAGCGGTGGCCGACGTGGCACTGCCGCCGGGTGCCTACCTGACCTGGGGTGGCCAGTTCGAGAACCTGCAGCGCGCCGAGAAGCGGCTGGCAACGGTGGTGCCGGTGGTGTTCCTGCTGATCGGCAGCCTGCTGTTCATGGCCCTGCGCAGCGGCAAGGAAGCCATTCTGGTGTTCAGCTGCGTGCCGTTGGCGCTGGTCGGCGGCATCCTCGCGCTGCTGCTGCGTGGCATGCCGTTCTCGGTGTCGGCGGCGGTTGGTTTCATCGCCGTGTCCGGCGTGGCCACCTTGAACGGCCTGGTGCTGATGCAGGCGATCCGCGAGCGCCTGGATGCCGGTGACCTGCCGCTGCAGGCGGCGATCAACGGTGCATCGAGCCGTATCCGTGCGGTGCTGACCACGGCGCTGGTGGCGATCGTCGGCTTCATTCCGATGGCGATCGCCAGCGGTTCCGGTGCGGAGGTGCAGAAGCCGCTGGCGACGGTGGTGATCGGTGGCCTGATCACCGCCACCGTGCTGACCCTGCTGGTGCTGCCGACCTTTGCAGCACGCGTGGCCAAGCCAAGGGCGGTGGGCTGAAAGACCACGGGGTCGGATCGTGCGATCCGACCCCGTTTTCCGATCCCTGGTAGTGCCGGCCGCTGGCCGGCAATGTCGAACGTTTGCGGTGCATGCGGGTTGCCGGCCAGCGGCCGGCACTACCCTTGCACGGTCAGGCCTTCTTGCGTTCGGCGATGTAGGCCTGGATCTGCTGTTCCAGCACCGGCAGGGGCACCGAGCCCTGCTTGAGCAGGGTGTCGTGGAAGCCCTTGATGTCGAACTTGTCGCCCAGCTCCTTCTCTGCCTGCGCACGCAGGCGCACGATGGCGATCTCCCCCAGCTTGTAGCTCAGGGCCTGGCCCGGCCAGGAAATGTAGCGGTCCACTTCGGTGGTCACTTCATGCTCGCTCAGCGCGGTGTGGTCACGCAGGTAGGCCAAGGCCTGCTCGCGGCTCCAGCCCTTGCTGTGCACGCCGGTGTCGATCACCAGGCGCGTGGCGCGCCACATCTCGTAGGTCAGGCGGCCGAAATCCTCATACGGGGTTTCGTAGATGCCCATTTCCACGCCCAGCTTCTCGCAGTACAGCGCCCAGCCTTCGCCGTAGGCGGAAATGTAGGCGTTGCGGCGGAACTCGGGCAGGTTCTTCTGCTCGGCGGCAATGGCACCCTGCAGCGCGTGACCCGGATCGGACTCATGCAGGGTCAGCGCCGGCAGGTTGTACAGCGGGCGCGACGGCAGGTTGTAGGTGTTGAGCCAGTAGGTGCCCATGCCACCGCGGCCGGCGGTCCAGAACGGCGCGATGTCCGGCGGCACCGGCACGATGGTGAAGCGCGCGCGCGGCAACGTCATGTACTTGCCCAGCTGGCCATCGGCCCGCTTGGAGATCCATGCGGCGCGCGACAGCAGCTCTTCCGGCGTCTTGGCATAGAACTGCGGATCGGTACGCAGGAAGGTCAGGAACTCGGCGAAGCTGCCCTTGAACTTCACCTGCTTGATGATGTCGTTCATTTCCTTCTGGATGCGTGCGACTTCATCCAGACCGATGCGATGGATCTCGTCCGGCGACAGGTCCAGCGTAGTGTATTCGTGGATCTGCTGCTTGTAGTACGCCTTGCCGTCCGGCATCGCTTCGGCGGCCAGCGTGGTGCGCGCCTGCGGCACGTACTCGTTGACGAAGAAGGTGCGCAGCTGCTGGAACGCCGGCACCACCTTGCCGCTGATCGCTTCACGCGCCTGCGCCTGCAGCCTGGCCTGCTCGGCGGCCGGGATGCTGTTGGGCAGCTTCTTGAACGGTGCGTACAGCGGCGACTCGGTGGGATCCATCAGCTCGGCGACGGTGGCGATGGACACTTCGCGGCCATCGAGCACCGCGCGCGGCACGCTGAAGCCGCGCTTCAGGCCGGCGCGCATGTTTTCGGTCTGCTGGCCGAAGTAACGCGGTACATCGTTCAGGCGTGCGATGTAGTTCTGGTAGTCCTGCACGGTCTTCATCTCGCGCCGGGCCATGAAGGACAGGTTGGACCAGAACGAGGAGTCGGCGTTGAACGGCATCTCGTAGCCACGCAGGCGCACTTCTTCGGCCAGGTTGAACACCTGATCGCGGTAGATCGCGTAGTTGACCTGGTTGTCGGGCGAGAGCGTCTTCGGGTCGATCTTCTTCAGTGCAGCCAGGGTCTCGTCCCACACCTTCAGGCGCGCCTGCTGCGCGGCCGGGCCGACGTCGGGCATGCGGGTGGCGTTGGCTGGCGCGTCCTCGTCCTCGCTGGCCTCGCCGCCGCCCTCCTGGCGCCACTTCCATTCCTTCTCGTACAGCGCGCGGAAGGCGGCATCGGCGGGCGATTCGGTGGCCACGCTGGCCGGTGCGGCGGCGGCGGGCGGCGCGGCCAGGGCTACGGCAGGGGCGGACAGGGCGATCAGCAGGGCAACGGCAAGACGGGTTTTCACGAGCACAGGTTCCCGGGAAGGCAGACCCCGATGATGGCACCGCCCACGGCCCGTGGCATGGGACGAAGGTCCTGCCTGCGCAGCAGACCGGGGCCCGGGTAGCGGCCAACCTTGGTTGGCGCTGGATTTCCCCGTGTGCCAACCAAGGTTGGCAGCTACCAGGCACGGTAGCCAGGCAAGCAGTAGATCCACGCCATGCGTGGATGGGCCGGGCCCGGATACAGATCTGCCGACCAAGGTCGGCAGCTACCGGATGAGGCCCCGAAGACCTAGTGGCTGGCCTTGTCCCGCTTCCAGCCCCGGTGCTTGATGTCCAGCTGCAGGCTGTACAGCGCGGTGAACGCCGGGAACAGGTTCTGCAGCACGCCCACCGAGTCCTGCTTGGCCGAGAACAGGAAGTAGCTCAGCGTCATCAGGCTGCCGACCACGCTCATGTACCAGAACAGGCGCGGAATCACCGGCTTGCCGGCGCGTTTGGAGGCGATGAACTGAACCAGCCAGCGGCCCCCGAACATCAGCGCGCCGGTATAGCCGATCAGCTTCCAGCCGGTCACATGCAGGCCGGTCCAGTACAACCAGGTCAGCGGCTGGTCGAGCCAGTGCAGCTCCAGATCCATCAACGCTCCTCCACCGCGGTGCGCTTGCTGCGGGTGATCAGCCAGGCCACGCCACGCAGGTCACGGATGCCGACCAGGGCGCGGCCGAGGTTGTTGTACTTGGAGACACCGGCGGTACGGTGGCGGTGGTTGACCGGCACGCTGGTGGTCTTCCAGCCGGCGCGCTGCATCAGCGCCGGCAGGTAGCGGTGCATGTGGTCGAAGTAGGGCAGGTCGAGGAACGCGCTGCGCTCGAACAGCTTGATGCCGCAGCCGGTATCGGGCGTATCGTCGCGCAGCATGCGTGCACGGATGGCATTGGCCCACTTGCTGGCCCAGCGCTTGCTGCCGCTGTCCTGACGGTTGACGCGCCACCCGGCAAACAGCTTCACCTGCGCCTCGGCCGCATCGCGCGCCGCCAGCAGCTTGGGAATGTCGGCCGGATCATTCTGCCCGTCGCCATCCAGGGTCGCGATCCACGGCGCACGTGCGTGCTTGACGCCGGTGCGCACGGCGGTGCTCTGCCCGCTCTGGTTCACATGGTGCAGCACCCGCAGTTCCGGGGTGGTCGCCTTCAGGCCCTGCAGCACCGCCAGGGTGTCATCGCGCGAGTGGTCGTCGATGTAGACGATCTCGAACGGAAGCCGCCCACGCAGTGCGGCGGTGATTTCGGCAACCAGCGGGGCGACATTGTCGCGTTCGTTGAACACCGGGACGACAACGGAAAGCTCGGGTTGGCTCATAAGGCACTCGGCCAAAGGGGGACAAAGACCGCGCATTCTCCGAAGCCGAGGTTATCCGAAGATGAATCCGGCTGTGTGAGGATCCCTCCTCAGGCGCGGTCGCCAAAGTACTCGCGGCACCACTGCACGACGGGGGGCAACCCTGCTTCGATCGGGGTCACCGCGTCGAAGCCGAATGCGTCATGGGCGCGCCGGGTATTGGCCATCGTGCGCACCATGTCGCCCGGCTGCATCGGCTTGTAGACCTTCTGCGCGGGGCGACCGGCGGCCTGCTCGATCACGCTGATGAAGCGCTCCAGCTCGACCGGCGTATGGTTGCCGAGGTTGAACACCCGGTGCGGTACCGGACCATCGGCCGGATGCGCGAGCGCGCCGAGAATACCGGACACGATGTCGGAGACATGTGTGAAGTCGCGCTGCATGCGGCCTTCGTTGAACACGTCGATCGGCCGCCCGGCCAGCACCGCGCGCGAGAACAGCAACGGTGCCATGTCCGGCCGGCCCCACGGGCCATACACGGTGAAGAAGCGCAGGCCGGTGGCATGCAGGCCGTACAGCTGCGCGTAGGTGTAGGCCATCAGCTCGTTGGCCGCCTTGGTGGCCGCATACAGCGAGCGCGGCTGGTCCACGCGCTGGTCCTCGGAGAACGGCGGCGTAGCCGAATCACCGTAGACCGAGCTGCTCGACGCATACACCAGATGCTGCACGCCACGGTGGCGGCACAGCTCGAGCATGTTGACGAAGCCGACCAGATTGCTGTCGACGTAGGCCTGCGGGTTTTCCAGCGAATAGCGCACGCCGGCCTGTGCGGCCAGGTGGATCACCGCAGTCGGCTTCACTTCATCGAACAGCGCCGCCAGGCCTTCGCGATCAGTCAGGTCGAGCGTGCGCAGGTCCAGCGCCGGGCACAGCGCGGCCACGCGGTCGCGCTTGATCTGCGGGTCGTAGTAGTCGTTGAAGTTGTCCATGCCGACCACCGGCTGGCCCGCCTCCAGCAGCGCGCGGGCGGTGTAGGCACCGATGAAGCCGGCAGCGCCGGTAAGCAGGATGGTCATGGCAGGGGCCCGGAAGCAGAAATTCAGGCCCCTGATGTTACCGGTCTCAGAACAAACCGAAACGCTTCCTGGCGACGTTGACCCGGCCCGGCTCGATCACATCGTTGATCTGCTTCGCATCGAAGCGGTCGAGCAGGGCGTCGGCGCCCTTCTTCAGCTTCAGGTCCATCTCTTCCGGATACAGCGGAACCAGGCTCATGAAGCTGATGGTCCTGCCATCCTCCAGCTCCAGCGTGGCGAAGTCCTCCGGAGCAGTCACCGGCATCAGCACGATGGCACCGTCGAAGCCTGCTCCGGGCGCATAAGGCTCGCTGGGATGGCCGTTGGGAATGGTGTGGCCGAAGCCCAGCCACGTGTCGTACTCGTGCGGCAGCCGCGCCATGCCCTTCAGCAGGCGCACCGGCCAGTAATTGCGCTCGTCCTCGAAGGCGTCCTGGGACATCGGCCAGTCGGCCGGCAGGGTCACCATCAGCTCCATGTAGCGCGGCACATCCGCGTCCACGTCGGCGGGCACGGTCATCGGCAGGTCGCTCATGCCGGAGGTGACCAGGCGCAGGTACGGGCAGTGGTCATTGGCCGGCACCACGTGCACGTCAATGTGCACCAGGTCGGAAATGAGTTCGTGCAGGACCGTGGCGATCGGTCCGAGATGGCGCTCGATATGGCCGCTGATCGCTTCGATGTGCTGCTCTTCGCCGATGGCGAGCACAAAGTCCTTTTCGCGCCGGTGCCTCAGTATCTGGGTACCGTCCGGGCTGACGTCCTCGTACTCGTATTCGTTGCTCATGTCCTGCTCCCTGGATGAGGCCACGGACCGGAGAGCAGTGCATCCCCCGGCGCGCGCGGCGGTGCGTTCCCTGTCACCTACAGGACGCGGCAGGAACAGGCCGCATCCCCTGGCGCTGCGCCGGGCTCAGCCCTGGCGCGTACGCAGCTTTTCCAGCACACCGTCCAGGGTATCCAGGTCGGTGTAATGGATGATCAGCTTGCCCTTGCCACCGCGGCCGTGGCTGATCGCCACCTTGGCCCCCAGCGCTTCGGACAGCTCGGTTTCCAGCGAGGCGATGTCGGCCTGCTGCACCTTCGGCGCGGCCACCGGGCGATTGCTGGGCACCTTGCCGGCGGCGAAGGCCTGCGCACGGCGCTCGACCTCGCGCACCGACCAGCCTTCATCGGCCGCTTCCTGCGCCAGCTTGCCGGCCAGCTCGGGGGCCAGGGTCAGCAGCGCGCGGGCATGGCCCATTTCCAGGCGGCGGGTTTCCAGCAGCAGGCGGATTGCCACCGGCAGCTCCAGCAGGCGCAGCAGGTTGGACACCGCCGCACGCGAGCGGCCGACGGCCTCGGCAGCCTCGGCATGGGTCAGGGTGAATTCGCTGATCAGGCGCTGCAGCGCTTCGGCTTCTTCCAGCGGGTTGAGGTCTTCGCGCTGGATGTTCTCGATCAGCGCCATCGCGATGACGGTGCGGTCTTCCAGCTCGCGCACCACCACCGGCACTTCGTCCAGGCCGGCCAGCTGCGATGCGCGCCAACGGCGTTCACCGGCGACGATCTCGTAGTTGCCTGCCGGCAGCTGGCGCACCAGGATCGGCTGGATCACGCCCTGCGACTTGATCGAATCAGCCAGCTCGGAGAGCTTGCCCTCGTCCATCTCGCGGCGCGGCTGGTACTTGCCCGGCTGCAGCTGGCCCACGGCCAGCTTGCGCAGCACTTCACCCGGCAGCGGCTCGATCACCGCGGTGGTGGCCTGCACCTGGCTGACCGCCCCCTTGGGACCGAGCAGGGCATCCAGGCCACGGCCGAGGCCTCGCTTCTTGGCTGCCGGCTTGCTGCTGGTCATCAGACGGTCTCCACGGCCTTGGCGGCCTTGTTGCGTTCGTTGTTGCGGCGGATGATCTCGCCGGCCAGGCCCAGGTAGGCCACGCCACCGCGCGAGGCACGGTCGTAGCCGACGATGCTCTGGCCATGGCTGGGTGCCTCGGCCAGGCGCACGTTGCGCGGCACGATGGTGCGGAACACGCGGTCGCCGAAGTGCTCGGTGAGCTCGGCCGAGACCGCGTTGGCCAGGTTGTTGCGCACGTCGAACATGGTGCGCAGCACGCCTTCGATCTCCAGCGCCGGGTTGAGGTTGGCACGCAGCGCTTCGATGGTTTCCACCAGCGCGCTCAGGCCTTCCAGTGCGTAGTACTCGCACTGCATCGGTACGATCACCGAATCGGCGGCGGCCAGCGCGTTGAGCGTCAGCAGCGACAGCGCCGGCGGGCAGTCGATCAGGATGTAGTCGTACTCGTCGCGGATCGGTGCCAGCGCGCGCTTCAGGCGCTGCTCGCGCTCGCTCTGCGCCATCAGCTGGATCTCGGCCGCAGTCAGGTCGATGTTACCCGGCAGCAGGTCGTAGCCTTCGGCCGTCTGCACGCGCACATCGGCGGCGCTGGACTCGCCCAGCAGCAGATCGTAGGTGGAGGAGACCAGCTCGCGCTTGTCCACGCCACTGCCCATGGTCGCGTTGCCCTGCGAATCCAGGTCGACCAACAGCACGCGCTTGGGTGCGTTGGCCAGGGAAGCGGCCAGGTTGACGGCGGTCGTGGTCTTGCCGACGCCACCCTTCTGGTTGGCGATGGCGATGATGCGGGCCATGCGGGTGTGCCTCGTCGACGTGTGCTGGGACCGGTCATTATGCGTACAACCGGGCCCTTGCGGAAATCGTGGATCGCCAACCTCTTGTTCCACAAGGGGCTGGCGACGGGAATCAGGGACCTGTAACAGTGACCAGGTGGCGTTCGCCGGCCAGGCCGGGCACGCTCAGCGGGGTCACCTCGCGCACCTGCCAGCCAACCGGCAGCTCCGCGATCTCTTCATGCGGGTAGACGCCCTTCATGGCCAGCAGCACGCCACCGGGGCGCAGCAGGTGGCCACCAACGCGGACGATGCCGGCCAGGGTGTCCATCGCACGCGCGGTCAGCTGGTCGTAGTGGCCAGCTTCGTCCAGCGCCTCGGCGCGCGATTCGGCCACGCGGGCATTGCCCAGACCGAGCTGGCGCACGGCCTCGCGCATGAAGCGCGCCTTCTTGCCGTTGCTCTCCACCAGGGTGACCTGCAGGCCCGGGCAGGCGATTGCCAGCGGGATGCCGGGCAAGCCGGGGCCGGTGCCGAGGTCGGCCAGGCTGCCATCAGCCACGAACGGCTGCATCGCCAGTGAATCGAGCAGGTGGCGGGTAACCATCTCCTGCGGGTCGCGGATGGCGGTGAGGTTGTAGGTGCCGTTCCAGCGGTGCAGCAGGGCCAGGTAGCGCAGCAGCGGCGGCGCCAGCGCGGCGTCCAGGCCCATGCTGGCCAGGCCCTGTTCCAGCGTGGCAGCCACGCTGGCGGGAAGTGGGTGTTCGCTCATGCCGCCATTATCGCCGGTTTTGCGCGCTGATTCCCCGCTTCAGTGTGGATACCAGGCCAATGCGGCGCGGAACTGGCCGGTGGCCTGCCATTCGTGCAGGTGCCAGCGCGCGGCCTCGCCCAGTTCCGGGTCGCACCAGCGCAGGTGCAGGGCGCCATCGGCCCCCGGCGCCAGCTGCAGGCGATGCAGGCCGAACGAGATGCCCTGCCCGTGCGCCTTCAGCATCGCTTCCTTGGCGCACCACACGCGGAAGAACCAGTGCTCGCGCCCGGCCTCGTCCAGGCTTTCCAGCCAAGCCACCTCCTCGGGGTGGAAGAAGCGCTGCACGATCTCCAGCAGGCGGGCCCGCGGCCGCAGCAGCTCCAGGTCCACGCCCAGCCGCACGCCTTCGCCCAGCGCCACCAGCAGCACCTCGCCGCTGTGGCTCCAGCCGGTGCCGTAGTGGGCCAGCGCACCGCTCAGCTCCGGCCGGCCCTTGTCATCACGGACCAGTGGCAGCGTCTCCGGGTCGGCGCCCAGCGCCTGCGCCAGCACCTGCCGCGCCTGCGGTTCGCCGCGGTGGCCCGGCACGTGCGGGCACCGCCAGACCGTCACCGGGCCGAAGCGCCACGGGCCGTCGAGGGTGGCTGGCAGGCTCATCCGCACGCGCCCATCACGCAATTCCACGACGGGTTCACGGCCGTGCGCGTCAACTGGTCACAGTTCCCCACCGGAGGTTCGATCATGGGCATCATCATCTGGCTGATCGTCGGCGGCATCGTAGGCTGGCTGGCCAGCATCATCATGAAGCGCGATGCCCAGCAGGGCATCATCCTCAACATCGTGGTCGGCATCGTCGGCGCGCTGATTTCCGGCTGGCTGTTCGGCGGCGGCATCAACGAAGCGATCACCATCCGCACCTTCCTGTTCTCGCTGATCGGTGCGGTGATCCTGCTGGCAATCGTCAACCTGTTCACCCGCAAAAGCATACGGTGATCTGAGGGTAGTGCCGGCCGCTGGCCGGCAGACGTTTCAGAACGGGCCCGGCAATCGTCGGGCCCCGTTCTGTAGAGTCGAGCTTGCTCGACTGCATGGGAGATCAGTCGAGCAAGCTCGACTCTACTTCCACCCACGCCGGCGCATGGTCACTCGGCCGTTCCCAGGTACGCGGCTCGCGGTCGATGCCCGAGGCCACCGCACTGCCCTTCAGCGCATCGGACACCAGGGTCAGATCGATGCGCAGGCCCAGGTTGCGGCGGAAGCCCGCGGCACGGTAATCCCACCAGCTGAAGGTGCCCGCCTCGTCGTTGTGCAGGCGGAAGCCATCGTGCAGGCCCAGCTGCAGCAGCTTGTTGAGCGCGCCGCGCTCGGCGGTGGAGGTCAGGATGTGGTTCTCGTTCCACACCTCCGGGTCGTGCACATCGCGCGCGTCCGGGGCGATGTTGAAGTCGCCCATCACGATCAGCTTCGGGTGCCGCTGCAGTTCTTCGGCGATCCAGGCATGGACCGCTTCCAGCCAGCGCAGCTTGTAGTCGTACTTGTCGGTGCCGATGTCCTGGCCGTTGACCACGTACAGGTTGATCACCCGCAGGTCGCCGAAGGTACCGGCGATGACGCGCTTCTGCTCGTCCTCGAAGCCGGGAATGCCGATCTGCACGTCCTGCGCCGGCTCACGCGACAGCAGCGCCACGCCGTTGTAGGTCTTCTGGCCGGCGAACACGCTGCGGTAGCCCGCGGCGATCAGCGCCGAATCGGGGAACTTGTGGTCCTCCAGCTTGGTTTCCTGGATACCGACGATGTCCGGGCCGAACGCCTTGAGCCACTGCTCCAGGTGCGGCAGGCGGACATTGAGCGAATTGACGTTCCACGAGGCGATCTTCATGGGGGCATTCTACCCGGGTGGGCCCTGATGGGCGCCCCTATACCCCGGTAGACGCCAACCTTGGTTGGCGCCAGCAATCACCGTGTGCCAACCAAGGTTGGCAACTACCGGAACCCGATCACCGCAAAAGGAACTTCAACAACCCCGCAATCTTCGAATACGGCGGCCGCAGCCGGTCACTGGCAGCCCAGCGCGACTGCCACAGCACCGGCAACCGCTTGCTCATCGCATCGAACCCGGCCCGGCCGTGGTACGCACCCATGCCGCTGGCCCCCACCCCGCCAAACGGCAGGCCATCGGCGGCGAAGTGCAGCAGCGTGTCATTCACTGTCACCCCGCCGGCCACCACCTGGCCGAGCATGCGCTCCACCGTGGCCCGGTCATGGCTGAAGGGATACAGCGCCAGCGGCCGGTCGCGCGACAGCACGTTGGCCAGCGCCGCATCCAGATCCGGGTACGCCCGCACCGGCAGGATCGGCCCGAAGATCTCCTCGCGCATCAGGTCCAGGTCGTCCGGCGGGTCCAGCACCACAGTGGGCACCAGCAGCCGCTCACGATCAGCCCGCGCATCATCCACCTGCGCCAACGGAATCACCGGCACACCGCGTTCGCGCGCCTGCGCCAGATAACCCTGCAGGCGCCGGTACTGGCCTTCGTTGATGATGCGCGTGTAATCGTCGGCGCTGCCGAAATCGCCATAGCGCTCGCGCACCTGCTGCTGCAGCGCCTGCACGAACTCGCGCTGGCGCGCGGTGTCGATCAGCACGTAATCCGGCGCGATGCAGGTCTGCCCGGCGTTGAACCACTTGCCGGTGGCCAGCCGTGCGGCGGCCTTGTCCAGCGGGAAATCGCGACAGACGATGGCCGGCGACTTGCCGCCCAGTTCAAGCGTGACCGGCACCAGATGCTCGGCGGCGGCGGCCATCACCTTGCGGCCAACGGCCGTCGAGCCGGTGAACAGCAGATGGTCCAGCGGCAGCGACGACACCGCCGCGGCCACATCCGCCCCACCCTGCACCACCGCCACGCGATCGGGCGGGAACACGCTGGCCAGCAGATCGGCCAGGAACGCGCTGGTGCACGGCGTGTGTTCGGAGGGCTTGAGCAACACGTGATTGCCGGCGGCAATGGCGGTGACCAGCGGCACCAATGCCAGCGTGACCGGGTAGTTCCAGGGCGAGATCACCCCGACCACGCCCAGCGGCGTCGGCCGCAGCTGCGCGCGCGCCGGCCACAGCCGCCAGCCGGCACCGACGCGCTGCGGCTTCGACCAGCGGCGCAGGTGACGGCGCAGGTGGTCGATGGCCGACAGCACGCTCATGCCGTCGGCCAGCTTCGATTCGGTGTGGGCACGGTGGCCGAAGTCCTCGGCGATGGCTTGGGCCATTTCGTCCAGGCGCAGCTTCAGCGCCTCGCGCAGGCGGCGCAGGTCGGCTTCGCGCTGGTCGAGCGAAGGGCGCTGCGACCGCCAGGCACTGCGCAGGGTGTGCAGGATGGCGGGCAGGTCGGTCGGCGTGGTGGTGGTCATGGGCCGATTGTAGAGTCGAGCCGTGCTCGACTCGCATGCCAACCTTCACGCCTTCGCACGGGGTCTCATTCGGGAACCTCGCCACCAACGTGCATGCGCTCACCCTCGCATGCAATCCCGTCCCTCACTACGCCTTCTGCTGCTCGGTACGCTCTGCCGGGCATGACGGCGGTTCTGGCAACTCAAGCGGAATCTTGATCGGATACTCAGGGCTGTCGTAGGCGTAACAGGAGGTGGTGACCTGAATCTCATCGCAGGGCAGGAAATGCACGGTGATGCCGCAGACGTCCTGGCCGGTGTAATCCGGGACGGGGACGACTTTACTGTGCCTGCGCTTTTGCGCCAGGATTTTCTTCTCCCACTCCAGAACTTTTGACCAATCCTCTGTCCCAGGAAAATCTCCCGAGCTTCCGGCACCCGTTTCCCAGTCAACCCGCACCTTCAGCCCCGGATACCAGTGCTCTGGTGCGCCGTAGCAGCACCCTCCACCGCCACCTTGGTACGGCCCAATGATGTCAACGGCTGAACGGCCATCGACACTGAACCGGTTGATCGCCCAATGAGTGTGGTTGACGCCATAGATCGCACTGGCATCCACGGCGTAGGCAGATAAGAGCAGAGGTGGGCCAGCAAGAAATGCCAGTACCACGCGCTTCAAAACAAACATCACTGAAACTCCATGATGTATAGCCCTCATTTCTTGTCCGAGGGCACCAATGCCCTACTCAGGCGCAAACTCCCGTCTCCAGTCACGCAGCATCTCGACCTCCCGCGCGATCAGTGCTGACTCTGCTGCGGGCGCGTCGGAGAACTGTTCGCCCGACATTGGAATCCTCTTCAGGGGGACATTCCGATCACCTACGAAGAAGTGGGGCATAAAGCAGTAAGGCTCATCGCCCGATTCCGTGGGCTGCTTCACCAACGTCGCAAACACGGCATTCGTCGGCATGCTCGGCTTGGCGCCTGGACACCACGGATGCGACGAGACGATGTCCTGAATCCGCGCACCAGCCCGACAGAACTCCGTGGGACTGAAAACCTTGCCGAGAGAGACTCGATGCACCCGATAGGTGCCGACTTCCGGTTGCGCCTCGACAAGCCATCCTGAGTTGTCATGCGATGTGCAACTGCAGTCGCAGGTCACCAATGTTGCGCTTGGTACGGCGTTGTTCCAGGACAGCCAGACCTCCTCTGTCTTGCATAGTTGTTTGATCACGGGCGATCTTTCCTCGACTCGCAGGCTTCCCTGCGGTGCCGCACCGTCGGCAGCTACATGCGTTTCTGCGTCGGGCGATGACGCTGAGACAGTGATGATCGCTGCCAGAAGTACGCTGCGCATGCCCCGATCCGATTCGATGAATCACCCATGCTATGGGACGCACTGGCGAACAAAGGGAATTCGGGTCATTTGCGTCATAAGTTGGCAGTTCTTGCTAGAAGTCCCAGTGTTCCGTGTGGCTGGATACGTCACCTCGCATCGGTACGATTGAGTACTGGGCTGATATGTAGATTCGTACTTGTTTCATTGCTTCACGACGTCAGCGTGCTGAAGGTGGTGTCCCACCTCCAATAGCATGCGTAGATGCGACGCGTATTTGCATTTCTGACCGGATGTCTTCTCATGCCCGGAGTTTCCGATGCCAGCGAGCAGTCCATTGATGTCGCGGCAATCGACCTGAACGCCGAGCACGAACACATCCCATTGCTGGGCGACACCCTGGCCGCCGTCGTCGGCGAGCTCGAGGGCGATGCCTCACACGGTGCCAGTATTGGCAGGGTGCTCGAGGCGCTTGCAGAGAGGCTTGAGCGTTCGACCTGCCGTGTACAGACCCCTGTCAATGACAGCTCACGGTCGTCCGGCGTGATCTGCAGCGGACCCGATGTAGACAGCCTCTTCCCGTATTACACAGCATTGCGGCAGGCGAAGACACCTGCAGAGCACGATAGTCGGGGCCGTCGCTTTCTGGAAGCCTATGCCACCTTGCTCAGGGATGCACCGGATGTCGCCCTCACGCGACCGAGCGAAGACGAGGCTGCAGATGGGTTGTTACATGTGCTCTTTCCGTTCGCGGCCTGGGACGAGAAGCTGAACATTCCACGCCATGACGTGCACTTCCCATTTGTTCCTGTGTGCAACCTCGTTGTCGCCCGCGCTGCGCGCTGCCCGGAAGCCGACCAGTTGCGCAGGCAGATCCGCCAGGCAGGCGATGAGAGCGCGCAGCGTCGGTTCTGCATCGAAGCGTTTTCAAGGCGGCAGTTTGAGCAGAGCGATGGATGCCCGGAGTAGCACGTCCTGCGGTCGGGGTCAGAGCCCTTTCGCATGCGAAAGGGATCCGACTCCGATCGCCGGCACATAAACAGAAAGGCCGCGGTCTGCACCGCGGCCTCTCCTTCATCCGATGAACATCATTCCTACTTGGTGATATCCACGTCCTTGGTCTCGCGCAGGAACAGGCCACCGATCACCACCGACATCAGCGCGATGATGATGGGGTACCACAGGCCGTAGTACAGATTGCCGGTACCGGCCACCAGCGCGAACGAAATCGCCGGCAGGAAGCCACCGAACCAGCCGTTGCCGATGTGGTACGGCAGCGACATCGAGGTGTAGCGGATGCGGGTCGGGAACAGTTCGACCAGGTAGGCGGCGATCGGGCCGTAGACCATGGTCACGTACAGCACCAGCAGCCACAGCATGAAGATGGTGCCGGCGATGTTGATGCGGGCGCCATCCGCCTTGGCCGGGTAGCCGGCGGTGGTCAGGGCGGTCTTCAGTTCCGCACCGAACGCATCGGCCTTGGCCTTGCCGTCTTCCTTGGTCAGGCCGGCGGCCTCATACGAGGTGACGCTGGCACTGCCCACGTTCACCATCGCCAGCGAACCGGCGGCGGCGGGCTGCACGTCGTACGGCACACCGGCCTTGGTCAGCGCGGCGGTGGCCACGTCGCAGGAGCTGGTGAACTTGCGCAGGCCGACCGGATCGAACTGGAACGAGCAGGTGGCCGGATCGGCCACGACCAGGGCCGGCGAGCTGCTGCGGGCTTCTTCGATGGCCGGGTTGGCGAAGTGGGTCAGGCCCTTGAAGATCGGGATGTAGGTGACGGCCGCCAGCAGGCAGCCGGCCAGGATGATCTTCTTGCGGCCGATGCGGTCGGACAGCCAGCCGAAGAAGATGAAGAACGGCACGCCCAGCGCCAGCGCGGCCGCGATCAGCAGGTAGGAGGTGGTGGCATCGACCTTCAGCATGCTGCTGAGGAAGAACAGCGCGTAGAACTGGCCGCCGTACCAGACCACGGCCTGGCCGGCCGCGGCACCCAGCAGAACCAGCAGCATCAGCTTCAGGTTGCCGCCCTTCAGGCTGTCACGGAACGGCGTCTTGGAACCCTTGCCCTCGGACTTCATCTGCTGGAACAGCGGCGACTCGCTCAGCTGCAGGCGGATCCACACGGACACACCCAGCAGCAGGATCGAGACCAGGAACGGAATACGCCAGCCCCAGGCTTCGAAAGCTTCGTTGCCGAGGAAGTAGCGGCAGGCCAGGATGATCAGCAGCGACATGAACAGGCCGAGCGTGGCGGTGCACTGGATGAAGCTGGTGTACAGGCCGCGCTTGTCGTCCGGCGCATGCTCGGCCACGTAGGTGGCGGCACCGCCGTACTCACCGCCCATCGCCAGGCCCTGGGCCAGGCGCAGGATGATCAGGATCACCGGTGCGGCGAAGCCGATCGAGGCGTAGTTGGGCAGCACGCCGACCAGGAAGGTCGAGATGCCCATGATCAGGATGGTGACCAGGAAGGTGTACTTGCGGCCGATGCGGTCGCCGAGGCTGCCGAAGAAGGCCGCACCGAACGGACGCACGAAGAAGCCGGCGGCGAACGCCAGCAGGGCGAAGATCATGCCCGTGGTTTCATTGACGCCACTGAAGAACTGCTTGGCGATGATGGCGGCGAGCGAGCCGTACAGGAAGAAGTCATACCACTCGAAGACCGTACCGAGGCTCGAGGCGAAGATGACCTTCTTGTGGCCCTTGGTCAGGGTGCCCGCCGCATTGTGCGGGCTGGATGCAGTGCTGGACATGGGACGTTTTCCCTCTGTAGATGCTGGCCTTGGCCGGCATTCAATCTCGGTGGGTGCCGACCTTGGTCAGCACTCAATCTCGGTAGGTGCCGGCCGCTGGCCGGCACGCTCTTAGAAGCTGTACTTGGTGGTGAACTGCAACCGGGTGATGTCACCCTTGTTGCCGTTCTCCACTTCGCGACGGCCGTACATCAGCTCCGCACCGATATCGACCTTGGGCAGCGGCGAGTAGAAGATGTTGCCGCGGATGCTCTGCACGCTCTTGGTCACCAGCGGGCCGAGGATGCTGTCGTTGTCGTAGTCGCTGCGCGCGTAGATCAGGTTGGTGCGCAGCTTCGGCGAGAACGCATGCCGCCAGCCCACGTAGCCGGCAAGCACGCCGGTCGGGTTGAGCTCGTCGCGGGCAACGTCGTAGGCACTATCGGCGGTGATGCCCAGGCCGATGTAGCGGGCGATGCCTTCGCCGCCGGTCAGCTGGTAGTGCAGCGAATCGCTGTCGCCCATCACCCACTTGCCGCCCAGTGTCAGGCCGCCGGCCACCTTGTCGGCCTTGGCGCCGGTGGCCTGGTTGTCGACCTTCAGCTGGCGGACGATGCCGCCGACACCGAAGGTGCCCCAGTCGCCCTTCCAGCCATAGCGCATGGTCAGATCAGGCAGGCTGCCACGATCGGAGTTGGCGCTGGCGTTGGTCCAGGCGCCGGTGACCGGGTTGCGGGTACCGGTGAGCGTGGTGGTTTCCGGGTTTTCCAGCGCGACGCTGAAGCCGCCCTGGGTGTAGCGCACCTGGGCCTGGCGCACGAAGATCACGCCGTCGGTGGGGCCGACGAAGTCGACCGCTTCCGGCAGTGCGGCCGCGTCCATGAAGTTGGACCAGGTCTGGCCGGCCATCCAGTTGTTCCAGTACATGTAGGCGTGGCGCAGGGTCACACCGTAGGTATTGGTCGCGGTCTGGTTGCCCAGCGAGTTGCCGAAGAAGTCCATCTCGAAGAACGCACCGGCCTTGTTGCCCGATTCGCTCACGTTGTCGATGCCCAGGTTGAAGCGCGAGAACTTGGCGTGGGCGTTGAAGTCGGTGCCCGAACGCTTGCCGCTGCCGCCGGCGCCTTCCACCGGGGTCTGGCCCGGCAGGTACAGCGAGCGGCCGGTGGCGTCGTCGGCCAACTGGCCATCGCTGGTCTGGGTGGCGAGGAAGTCGGCCTTGATGAAGCCGCCGATCTTGACCGTGGTGCCCGGCGCGGCGCCCGGGGTGATGGTGGTGACCTGGATCGGCTGCTTGCCCGCCGGCACCGAGGCGACCGGCTTCTGCTCGGCCTGCACCGTGCGGACTTCGGTCACCGCCTGCTGGGTCTGGCTGATCTGGGTCTGTTGTTGTTGCTGCGAAGACAGCAGCAGCTGGACCTGGCGTTCCAGTTCGGCAACGCGTGCTTCCAGCGCTTTCTCTTTGGCGGTCTCAGCGAACGCCATGCCCGGTGCGACCAGGGCGACCAACAGGCAGGCCGCCAAAGGTTTGCGCACGGCTTTCAACGTACGGTGGCTCATGTTGCCCTCTCTCCCAAGTGGCAAGGTGATGCCGCGCGTGGGGCACGGTCGAGCCGAGACTGCGGGGCGATTATGTATAGCGGCTATTCGCCATTGGTCGAACCCGGCCCTGCTGGGCGCTCACTTTCGACCATGGTCTAACCAGAGTGGTGACGCGGCCGGGGGTGGATGGGGCAAACTGAAGGGGATCGGTCGCTGCGATGCTGCGACCGCACATACAAAGTCAACGTGCAAGTGAGGGTGCCATGGCTGATATCTACCCCGTCGATCCGCAATTCGCCGCCAAGGCACGCATCGACAAGACGTCGTACGAACAGCAGTACCAGGCTTCGGTGACCGACCCGGATGGTTTCTGGGGCAAGGCCGCCGAGCGCCTGGAGTGGATGCGCAAGCCGACGAAGATCAAGAACGTCAGCTACGACCTGTCCGATTTCCACATCAAGTGGTTCGAAGATGGCGAGCTCAATGCCAGTGTGAACTGCCTGGACCGCCAGCTGGAGAAGCGTGGCGACAAGACCGCCCTGCTGTTCGAGCCGGATGGCCCGGATGCACCGGCGCAGCACGTGACCTATCGCGAGCTGTACGAGCGCACCTGCCGCCTCGGCAATGCTCTGCGCAACCTCGGGGTCAAGAAGGGCGACCGGGTCACCATCTACCTGCCGATGATCGTCGACGCCGCCGTGGCCATGCTGGCCTGCGCACGCATCGGTGCGATCCACTCGGTGGTGTTCGGTGGCTTCGCACCGAACTCGATCGCCGACCGCGTCAGCGACTGCCAGAGCAAGCTGATCATCACCGCAGACGAGGGTCTGCGCGGTGGTCGGAAGATTCCGCTGAAGGCCAACGTCGATGCAGCGCTGAAGCTGCCCGGCACGAACACGGTTGAAACCGTGCTGGTAGTGCGCCACACCGGTGGCGCGGTGGACATGCAGGCGCCGCGCGATCGCTGGTTCCACGATGTGGTGGACAGCCAGCCGGCTACCTGCGAACCGGAACGCATGAACGCGGAAGACCCGCTGTTCATCCTCTACACCTCCGGTTCCACCGGCAAGCCGAAGGGCGTGCTGCACACCACCGGCGGCTACCTGCTGTACGCGGCCTACACCCATGAAGCGGTGTTCGATCTGCGCGAGGACGACATCTACTGGTGCACCGCCGACGTCGGCTGGGTCACCGGCCACAGCTACATCGTGTACGGCCCGCTGGCCAACGGCGCGACCTCGCTGATGTTCGAAGGCGTGCCGAACTATCCGGACACCTCGCGCTTCTGGAACGTCATCGACAAGCACAAGGTGAGCATCTTCTACACCGCCCCGACCGCAATCCGCGCACTGATGCGCGAAGGCGAGGAGCCGGTGAAGAAGACCTCGCGCGCGTCGCTGCGCCTGCTCGGCAGCGTCGGCGAACCGATCAATCCGGAAGCCTGGCGCTGGTACTACGAGGTGGTCGGCGACAGCCGCTGCCCGATCGTCGATACCTGGTGGCAGACCGAGACCGGCGGCATCCTGATCTCGCCGCTGGCCGGCGCGATGGACCTCAAGCCGGGCTCGGCCACCCTGCCCTTCTTCGGCGTGCAGCCGGCGCTGGTCAACGCCGATGGCGAGATCCAGGACGGCCCGACCGAGGGCAACCTGATCATCCGCGATTCCTGGCCGGGCCAGATGCGCACGGTGTACGGCGACCATCAGCGCTTCATCGATACGTATTTCCGCACCTACCCGGGCAGCTATTTCACCGGCGACGGTTGCCGCCGCGACGAAGATGGCTACTACTGGATCACCGGCCGCGTGGACGATGTGATCAACGTGTCCGGCCACCGCATCGGCACCGCCGAAGTGGAAAGCGCTCTGGTCTCGCACCCGAAGGTGGCCGAAGCGGCCGTGGTCGGCTTCCCGCACGACGTGAAGGGCCAGGGCATCTACGCCTACGTCACCCTGGTGGCCGAAGAGGCTCCGAGCGACGAGCTGCAGAAGGAACTGGTCGCCTGGGTACGCAAGGAGATCGGCCCGATCGCCACGCCGGACCACCTGCAGTGGGCGCCGGGCCTGCCGAAGACTCGCTCGGGCAAGATCATGCGCCGCATCCTGCGCAAGATCGCCGAGAACGCACCGGACCAGCTTGGCGACACCTCGACCCTGGCCGATCCGTCGGTGGTGGCGTCGCTGGTGGACGAGCGCAAGGTGCGCTGATGGCGTGACCGCAGGCGCAGGACGCGCCAGGGACGTGGCCGGGAGGAGGGACCCGGCCGTGTCCGACCCGTCCTGCACCTGCCATCACGTCGCTCTTTTTCCTGATCGATAAGCTCGACCCATGACCACCCTCCTGATTGCCGATGACCACCCGCTGTTCCGCGAAGCCCTGCGTGGGGCGGTACAGCGGGTCATCCCCGGCGTGCAGCTGTTCGAAGCCGACAGCGTGGAAGCGCTGTACGCGCTGGCCGACCAGCACAACGACGCCGACCTGGTCCTGATGGACCTCAACATGCCCGGTGCGCAGGGTTTCAACGCACTGGTGCACATGCGCTCGCTGCATCCACAGCTGCCGGTGGTCGTGGTGTCCGCGCGCGAAGAAGCCACGGTGATGCGCCGAGCGCTCGACCACGGCGCGCTGGGCTTCATTCCGAAGTCTGCGGATTCGGACACCATCGGCCACGCACTGGGCACCATCCTCGATGGTGAGACCTGGGCACCGCCGGAAGCGCACAACGTGCCGCCCACCGGCAGCGAGGAACGCGAAGTCGGCCAGCGCCTGCGTGAGCTGACCCCGCAGCAGTTCCGCGTGCTGCAGATGCTGGGCGCCGGCCGCTTGAACAAGCAGATCGCCTACGACCTCAACGTCTCCGAAGCGACGATCAAGGCCCACGTCACCGCCATCCTGCGCAAGCTGGGCGTCACCAACCGCACCCAGGCCGTGCTGATGGCCGGCAAGCTGGCGATCGACGACGACGCCATCGTGCTGCCGCCGGAAGAAGACTGAAGGTAGTGCCGGCCGCTGGCCGGCATTGGCCTGAAACGCGCGACATCATCTGATACCGCATTGGTAGGTGCCAAGCTTGCTTGGCACGCTTTTGATGGTGCACCTGCCGGCCAGCGGCCGGCACTACCAGGTACGGCTGCGCTCTCGATATAGCCATCGCTATACAAACCAGCCCTGCCTGCGCGTTTCGCTGGAAATGCGCCGCGCGTGAATCGCGATGCTAAGCTGCGCGTCCCCTTGGGGAGTAGCCGGATTCCTACGCAGGAATCGTCCACGTCAACATACTCGGCCAGTGCGCCGTGGCGTGGACAACCATGATGGTTGGCGAGACCAGCGGCCCGCGCGCGCAACGTCAGGTTGGGCGCGAGCGCAGGCCGTGCGTCCGTCCTAGCCCGACCTCAGCCGCCGCCCATGTCCCCCATTTCGATCCTCCTGATCGGCTTTGCCATGTCCACCGATGCCTTCGCCGCTGCAATCGGCAAGGGTGCGGCCATGCGCAAGCCGGTATTCCGCGACGCACTGCGTGCCGGCATCATCTTCGGCGTCATCGAGGCGATCACGCCCATCATCGGCTGGCTGCTCGGCCGTGCCGCCCTGCAGTACGTCGAAGCCTTCGACCACTGGATCGCCTTCGGCTTGCTCGGCGCACTGGGCATCCACATGATCTACAACGGCCTGCGTCCGGACAGTGCCGACGAAGACGAAGACCCCTCGCAGCACCACGGCTTCTGGAAGCTGGCGCTGACCGGTTTCGCCACCAGCATCGACGCGATGGCGGTGGGTATCGGCCTGGCTTTCATGGACGTGCATATCGGCGTGATGGCTGCAGTGATCGGCCTGTGCACGCTGACCATGGTCACCGTCGGCATCATGCTCGGCCGCGTGCTGGGCAGCATGGTCGGCAAGCGTGCCGAGATCATCGGCGGCGTGATCCTGGTGATCATCGGCGCGACGATCCTGTACGAACACCTGCACGGCCTGGGGTAACGCTTCCGCGATTACGTGGTTGCCGGCCAGCGGCCGGCACTACCTGACGTCACATCCACGCATGGCGTGGATCTACTGCGCATCGCGCAGCGCGCCCAGGAAGGCGCGCAGCGAGGCCGGCTTGATCGGCTTGGTCAGCACGCGGTAGCCGCGTTCGCGCGCCATCCGCTTCAGCTCGTCGCGACCATCGGCGGTAAGCAGTGCGCCCGGCAGCGGGTAACCGGCCGCCTCGCGCAGCGCTACCAGCGCATCCAGGCCGTCCATGCGGTCGTGCAGGTGGTAATCCACCAGCATCACCTGTGGGTGCTCGGCGATCTTCTCCAGCGCCTGGTCGACGGTGGCCGCAGTGATCACCTGCACCTGCCAACGGCCGAGAAGTGCGCGCATGCCGTCGAGGATCTCCTCGTCGTTGTCCACGCACAGCACGCGCAGGCCCGCCAGCGAATCGCTGCGTACTGGCGCGGCGACGGTCTGTGCGGGTGTGGCCAGCTCGGTGTAGCCCGGCAGCGGTGCCACCCGCGGCAGGATGATCGAGAACATCGAGCCCTTGCCGACCCGGCTGCGTGCGTTCAACCGATGGTCGAGCAGGCGCGAGATGCGTTGGCAGATCGACAGGCCCAGGCCCAATCCCTGTTCGCCCCAGTCGAATGGTTGCTGGTAGCGGTGGAACTCGTCGAAGATCTGCCGCATATGGTGCTCGGGAATGCCGGGGCCGGTATCCCACACCTGCAGTTCCACTTCATCGCCGCGTTGGCGCACTGCCAGCACGATGCGGCCCTGGCGGGTGTAGCGCAGCGCATTGGCCAGGAAGTTCTGCAGCACGCGGCGCAGCAGGCGGCGGTCACTGCGCACCCACGCAGGGCGTGCGAACAGGTCCAGGCGCAGGCCGCGGCCAGCCGCGACCGGGGTGTACTGCGCGGCCAGCTCACGCATCAACGCGCTCACGTCGAACTCGCCGATCACCGGATGCAGGCCGCCGGCATCCAGCCGCGACACATCCAGCAGGCCATCGAGCAGCTCTTCGGCCGCACGCAACGAAGCGTCCACACGCTCGGCCAGGTGCTTCTGCTCGTCACTCACGTGATCACTGTCGCGCAGTGCCGAGGCGAACAGGCGCGCAGCGTTCAACGGCTGCAGCACGTCGTGGCTGATCGCCGCCAGGAAACGGGTCTTCGACTGCTGCGCGACCTCGGCCTCATGCGAGCGCTCGGCCACGCGCTGTTCCAGCGTCTCGTTGGCTTCCAGCAGTGCTTTTTCCGCGTGCTTGTAGTCGGTGATGTCGTTGTAGCTGGTCACGTAACCGCCGCCGGGCAGCGCCTGCCCACGCATCTCGATCACCTTGCCATCGCTGCGGGTGCGCTCGAACACATGCGGTGAACCGGCACGCATGTAGCCGATGCGGCGGTTGATCTGCACTTCGATATCACCCTCGCCCAGCTCGCCGCGCTCGGCGTTGTAGCGGATCAGGTCGGCCACCGGGCGGCCCACGTAGAGCATGCCGTCGGGGTAGCCGAACATGTCCTGGTAGCGGCGATTCCATGCGGTCAGCCGCATGTCCGGATCAACCACGCTGACCCCGGCGCTGATGTTCTCCAGCGTGGTCGACAGGATCTCGCGGTTGAAGCGCAGCTCCTGCCCCGCTTCGTCCAGCACCGCCACCACTTCGCCCAGGTCCATGCCCGAGCCACGCAGCAGGCTGGTCAGCAGCAGGCGCGCCGATGCCGCACCGATCGAGGCGGCCAGCAGGCGCTCAGTGAACTGCACCCACGGACGGTCGGCAGGTGCCGAGGATTGCAGCTCACGGCCCAGTGACTGCGCCTGTTCGAAGAACGAACGTCGCGCATGGCGTTCACCCACTACGCGCGAAGCCAGCGCCAGCAGATCGCCCACATGCACGTGACCCGGCCAACCACCCGCCACCGACGGGCGCTCGGCATATGGATCGAGGAACGGCGCGGCACGCAGCCGCTCGTCCACACCGGGCCGCCAGCGCGCGGACACCAGCATCATCGTCGCCGCGTTGACCAGCAGCGACCAGAAGGTGCCGTGGGTCAGCGGGTCCCAGCCGGTCATGCCGAACAGCTGCTGCGGGCGCAGCCACTCGATGCCGAACGGGCCGTGCTGCACCCAGCCAGCATCGACCCAGCCGGCCATCGTCATCGCCGGCAGCAGCAGGGTGTACAGCCAGGTGGCAAAGCCGAGCAGCATGCCCACCTCGACGCCGCGCCGGCTGGCACCGCGCCAGTACAGGCCGCCGATCAGGCCCGGCGCAAACTGCGCCACCGCTGCGAACGCCATCAGGCCATACGAGGCCAGCGTGCTGTCGTTGCTGCTGGTGCGGTAGTAGCTGTAGGCCATCAGCGCCAGCAGCAGGATCGCCAGGCGGCGGATCCACAGCACGCGCGAGGCGACGTCGGCGGCCTCCTGGTGGTCACCGCTCCGGCGCAGCAGCACCGGCATCACCAGATCGTTGCTGACCATGGTGGCCAGCGCGATGGACGACACGATCACCATGCCGGTGGCCGCCGAGAAGCCGCCCACATAGGCGATCAGCGCCAGCGCGTTGCGGCCCTCGGCCAGCGGCAGGGCCAGCACCATCGAGTCGTCGGCGACGCTGCCACCGGTGCCGAACAGGGTCACGCCGGCGGTGGCGATCGGCAGCACCATGCCCGAGATCAGCACCAGGTAGCCGCCGAACATCCAGCGCGCGCGGCGCACATCGCGCACATCGCCGCACTCGACCACGGCCACGTGGAACTGGCGCGGCAGGCAGATGATGGCGAGGAAGCTGAGCAGGGTCTGCGAGATGAAGCCCACCGGCGGCAGGCCGGTGAACAGCGTATGCACCGATTCGACCACCGCGTCGGTGCGGTTGCTCAGCCACAGGTAGGCGAACACGCCCACGGCCAGCATCGCCAACAGCTTGATCACCGATTCGAAGGCGATCGCCAGCATCATGCCGTGGTGGTGTTCGGTGGCATCGACCTGGCGGGTACCGAACAGGGTGGCGAACAACGCCATCAGCAGCGCCACGTACAGCGCGGGATCGGTGAAGAAGCCGGTCGGGCCGGTGTTGCCGGTCAGCACCTGCAGGCTCATCGCCACTGCTTTGTACTGCAGGGCCAGGTACGGAATGATGCCGATCAGCGCGATGATCGCCACCAGCGCCGCCAGCCGCCGCGAGCGGCCGAAGCGCGAAGAGATGAAGTCGGCGATGGACACCACGTTCTGGCTGCGCGCGATCAGCGCCAGGCGCTCGATGATGCGCCAGCCTAACAACAGCAGCAGCAGCGGGCCGATGTAGATCGGCAGGTAGCCCACGCCGTTGCGCACGGCGGTGCCGACCGCGCCGTAGAACGTCCACGACGAGCAGTACACGGCCAGTGCCAGGCTGTAGACCACCGGCCGCAGCCACGGCCGGTCGGGGTACATCGGCCGACGGTCACCCCACCACGCCACGCCGAACAGCAGCGCGGCATAGGCAACCGAGACCAGCAGCAGGATCCAGCTGGAGACCACGCGCGCGTTTCCGTCAGGACAGGGGCCAGTAGATCACGACCGTTGGTCGTGAGGGTAGGTCACGGCGGTGGGTCATGGCGGTGGGTCACGACCGTTGGTCGTGACGGAGGCATCCATGCCCACCAACGGTGGGCACCCACCAAAGGAGGTGCGCACCCACCAGGAACCGGCCTTATTCCGCCGGCACGCCCATTTCCTTCAGCAGTTCCGGCGCCGGGTAGACCTTGGCCAGCAGCCAGCGCAGGTAGCGCATGTCCACGTGCACGGCGCGCTTGTAGCGCGGGTCGAACCACCAGCTGGCGCTGACCGATTCCCAGTTGCTGTCGAAGTTCAGGCCGATCAGTTCGCCCTTGGCGTTGAGCACCGGCGAGCCGGAGTTGCCGCCGGTGGTATCCAGGTTGGTCAGGAAGTTGACCGTCTGGGTCTTCAGCGCCGGGTCGGCGGTGCTGCCGAAGTCACCCTTGGCGATCGCGGCCAGCAGCGGCTTCGGCGCATCGAACGGATAGGCGTTGGTGTTCTTCTCGACGATGCCGGCCACGGTGGTCACCGGCGAGTAGGTCACGCCGTCGCGCGGATGCAGCGCCTCGACCTTGCCGTAGCTGATGCGCAGGGTGCGGTTGGCATCCGGATACACCGCGCGGCCCTGCTTGGCACGCCAGGCGAACAGCGCCTGCATGTAGGCCGGGCGCAGGCGCAGCTGCTCGCCTTCGCGGGTCTTGCTTTCGTTCTCGATGCGCAGCTGCGCGGCCACCAGCGGGCCAGCCACGGTGATCAGCGGATCGGCAGCCAGCGCCTTGCCTTCGCGCGCAGCAGCGAAACGGGACAGGCGCTGTGCCTCTTCACCCAGCTGGGTGCCGGCGTACAGGGTGTCCAGTGCCTTCGCCAGCTGCTCCGGGGTACGGCCGAAGGCCGTATCGAACTCGGCCACGCGCTGCGCGTCCGGCAGCTGCTGGTAGCGGGTCAGCAGGGCGGTCAGCAGCGCCTTCTCGACTTCCGGTGCGTAACGGCGCTGGACCTGCTTGAGCACGCCTTCGATCATCGCCTGGTCGCGCTGCTGGAAACCACTCTCGCGCTGCGCGTCCGGCTTGGCCGATTCGATGCGCAGGCGTTCCAACAGCAAGGCCGAGCGCAGCAGCTGGCTCTGCATCGCCATCTGGTCCAGCAGCAGGTCACGCTCGCCCACCGCCGCACCCTGCGACAGGTTGGTCAGCAGCGCCTTGATATCGCCCTGGTACCTGCGGTCGGTGGCAGCCAGCATCGCCGTCTCGTCGGCGGCACGCTGGGCCTTGGCGTCGCTGCGCAACAGGCCTTCCAGCTCACCGGCGGCGCGCTTGCGGTTGTTCTTCAGCGACTGCAGCTGCGAGGCGTAGCGGGTGCGCGCCTGCGCGTCCTTGGCGCTGGCGGCCTCGATGGTGTCGATCATCTGCTGGAACACCGATACGCGGCGCGGCAGCACGGTATCGATCTGGCCAGCGAATTCGGCCGCGGTACGGTGGCGGTAGGTGATGCCCGGGTAACCGGCCAGCATCGCGTAGTCACCTTCCTTCGGACCTTCCACCGACATCTGCAGGTGCGCCGGCGCCTGGTAGGGCACGTTGTCCTTGCTGTAGGCGGCGGGCTTGCCGTCCTTGCCGACATAGGCGCGCAGCAGGGTGAAGTCGCCGGTGTGGCGCGGCCACATGAAGTTGTCGATTTCATCGCCATAGTTGCCGATCGCACGCGGCGGCGCGTACACCAGGCGCACGTCGCTCAGTTCCAGCTGGGCGATGCGGTAGAAATCGGTGCCGTAGTACATGTTGGCCACCGAGCAGCGCACGCTGCCGTCCTTCTCGCACTCGGCCACGATCTGCTTGCTGGCCGCATCCACGGCATCGAAGTAGGCACGGCCGGTCTTGCCACGCGCCTGCGCCAGCACCTGGTCGGTCACCTTGTCGAAGCCGACGGTGACCAGTACGCGGAAGTCCGGGTTGGCCGGGCGCTCGTCGGCGCGGTCCCTGGCAATGAAGCCACCGTTGATCAGGTCGTGCTCGGGCGAGCTGTTGTACTGGATCACGCCCATCGCCACGTGGTGGTTGGTCAGCAGCAGGCCGTCGCTGGACACGAACGAGCCGGTGCCACCACCGGCACGCACCACCGCGCTCAGCGGCGGCGCAGTGACGTTGGCCAGGTCGGCCGGATTGCCCTTGAAGCCTGCGGCCTGCAGCGGCTTGGCCAGTTCCGGCAGCTGGGTCGGCATCCACATGCCTTCATCGGCGTGGGCACCGGCGGCGAGGGTCAGGCCCAGGGCCAGGGCGGTGGGAAGGGCTTTGCGTGGTGACATGAGGCAATCCGGTACGACAGAACAGCCCGGGACCATAGCCGCTGGGGCCGGAAGGGGCAACGGCCGATGGTTGGGGGCGTCGTGCACGGTAGTGCCGGCCGCTGGCCGGCAACCCACGCAACTCGGGAGATACGGTGCAGTTGCCGGCCAGCGGCCGGCACTACCGCATCGTTACTTCTCCCGCCGCCAGTTGATCGACCCACGGTTTTCCACCGTGCTCGATTCCACTTCCACGTCGAAGCCGCGGCGCAGCAGGTACTTCAGCGTGATCACCGAACCGGCACCGACCAGCGACACGCCGTAACCGACGTACAGCTTGGGCGAGATGTACTTGCCGACGCCGATCACCGAGCCACCCAGCGCGCGCGACTGGCTCACGCCGGCATCGTCCAGGCCCAGCTTGGCACCCAGCTGCGAGGCCAGCAGGCCGCTGCCGGCCGACAATGCCGCCGAGGCCGCATTGACCTGCTGCGTCTGGTCGCTGCTGGCGCCGGTCAGGCTGCGTCCCAGCACCAGATAAGCCAGGGCTTCGGACTGCGACATCGCCGGATCGGACCACACGTCCGCACGCGGCTGCTGCGCACGCCCGGTCACGTCGATACCAGCAGTGACATCACCGATCCGGCGCTCGGCACGGATGTTGATGCGCGGGTCGGACACCGCGTTGTAGTTCCAGGTGAGGTTGCCGCGGGTGATGGTCAGGTCCTGCCCGTACGCCTTGTAGCGGCCACTCACTTCCAGCCCACCATTGGCGGTCATTTCGCGGCCAGGCTTGGCCCAGACCTGCATCTTGCCGGTCAGCGCGCCCTTCAGGCCGAAGCCGGTCATCTTCACCTTGTCACCGAGGCTGACGGTCAGCTCCATGTCCAGCGGCGAGGTACGCGACTCTTCCGGATCGGCCGGGTCGAGCACCACCACGTCTTCGGACACCGAGGTGCCGCGGTCCAGGCGCTCCAGATCGATGTCGGCCTCGGGCACGTGCACGGTGCCACGCAGCTCCATCGCGGCCTTGGCCAAGGTGAAGTCGAGGTTGGGATTGGCGACGATGCGCAGCTCGCTGGTGTTGGACAGCAGCACGTTGTCGCCGTGGATCTTCAACTGCAGCGGCTGTGCATCGCCGAACCACGACAGGCCACCATCCACGTACAGCGTGCCCTGGCCGGAGTTGGCCTGCGCGGTGATCTTGGCTGAACCATCGGGCTGGGCCACGAAGCTGCCCTTGCCCTGGTCGAAGGTCAGGCCCAGCGCCGGGAATTCACCCTTGAAGTTGCTCAGCTGCGCGTCACCGCCCAGCGAGGGCTGGCCACGCGTACCGCGCAGGCTGACGTGACCTTCGATCAGGCCGGTCGGTCGCACGATGTCCGGCGAGAACAGCTCCAGCCAGTACAGCCGCGACATGTTGAGATAGAGCTCGCCGTTCAACGGCGCGCTGGCTTCCCAACCGGTCTGCATCCTGGCATCGACGAAGCCGTTGCCCTGGAAGCCCATGCCCAGGTAGCCCTTGATGCTGGCCGGGGTCATGTCGAGCTTGAGCGAGAACTGGTCGTAGCGCACCAGCTCGCCACGGGTGGTGTCCCCCACGGCATTGCGGTTCTCACCCAGGCGCACGCCGCCTTCCTTCGAGCGCACTTCCACATGGCCTTCCCAGGCGTTGCCGCGCGGGCGGATCTGCGCATCCAGGCTGACATCGCCACGCAGGTAGATGCGACGGCCGGACTGCGGCGGCAACCACGGCTGCACCAGCGCCAGTGGCAGCGCATCACTGCGCACCACCAGGCCCTCGCGCGGCCAGTTGGCCTGTGCGCACAGTGTGCCGCTGCTGGCAGCGGCCAGGCAGGCTTCGCCCAGCGTGTAGTTGCTGCCGTTGATCGCGAACGCCGCCGGTGCACGCAGCGACCAGGCATCGCCCTTCACCGGTGCGATGCGCAGCGCGGCCAGCTCGCCGCGCCACTGCGCGCCCTGCTGGCGCACGCTGCCCTGCAGCTCGATCGCGCCCATCTCGTTGCGGGTCTGCGCGGCCAGGCGCAGGTTGGAGACACTGCCCTGCGCATCCACGTTCAAGCGTTCCAGCAGCATGCCGGCATTGACCTGCTGGCCCTGGATCGCCAGCGTGCCGCTGTCGCCGCGCCACGGCAGGTGGCCCTTGATGCTCACGCTCTCGGCGCCGTAGCCGTCCCAGTTGAGGTTGTTGCCGACCAGGTCGGCGGTGATGTCCGGCGCATCGCGCGGGCCCTTCACCTGTACCTGGCCACGCAGGCCGCCATCGGCGCCCGGCAGCAGGTCACTCAGCTGCAGCGGTTCGAAACGCGCATCGATGTCGAGGCGGTCACCGACCTTGCCCGAAGCGGTCACCCGGCTGCTGCCCAGCGACAGCTTCAGGTCACCCTGGCCCTGCGCGCCCTGCAGCGCGAACTTGCCCTGGGCGTCCAGGTTGCGCTGACGCAGCACGCCCTTCAGCGACGGCAGATCGACCGTGGCTTCCAACGTGCCGGCGGTACCCGGCGGTGCGTTTGCCGGCGGCGGCAGCTGGCGGCCCTTGGAGGCCAGGTTGCCGGACAGGCGGCCATTCCAGCCCGGCACGAAATAGCCGGGGTCGAAGTCCTTCAGTGTGGCCTTGGCATCCCAGTCCAGCTGCGGTGCCCACGCCACCTGGCCTTCCACCTGCAGCTGGCCACCCGGGGTCTGCGCCTGCAGCTGGTGGATCGACGCGGCCTGATCGTTGCCGCGCACATCGAAGTGCAGCTGTGCCTTCTGCGCGTCGCGCTCGACCTCGGCGCGGCCGATCGCCGCCCAGGCCTTCAGGGTACCGGCCAGGCCGAAGCGCGCTTCCTTCAAGGTGACCGGCACCGGGGCGCTGCCGGCGGTGTTCGGGTCCGCCGCTGGCACGTAGGTCAGGTCATGTGCGACCACCGAGAAGTTGAGCTTCTGCTGGTCTTCCTGGCTGAAATCGGCGGTGCCTTCCAGCCGCGCCTCACCGCCAAGACCCTTCACCAGCAGCGGTGAGACTTTCAGCACCTGGTCCTGCAGCGACACCACCGACGGTGCCAGTTCCAGTTCCTGATCGCCCTGTTTCACCTTGCCACGCAGGTTGGCGTTGCCGCCCTTGCCGGCGGCGGTGAAATCCAGTGCCAGCGGCGCGATCGCCGAGCTGGCCAGTGCCGGCGACAGCAGCGCCAGATCCAGCTCGTCACTGCGGATGCTGGCGCTCCAGCTCGGATCGGTGCGGCCATCGAACACCAGCATCGCGTGCAGCGGCTTCGGCGCGCGCCCGGCTACGGCCACTTCCATGTGCGACAGGTCACCGCGGGCGACCAGGCCGACGGTGGCGGCCGTGCGGCCACGCGGCGCCGGCAGCACCGCGGTGACGGTCACATCGGTGTCGTAGTCCTTGGCCGGGATGTAACGACCCTGGGCGGTGAAATTGCCCATGTCGCTGTCCACCACCAGTTTGTGTGCCTGGAACTCGCCATTGGCGATCTCGATGCCGCCGCGCACGCGACTGATGTCGATCACCGGCTCGTTGGCCTGGCTGATGCGGAAGCCGTCGATGGCGATGGCATCGGCCTGGATCGCCAACGGCATTTCGATCTGCGGCAGCGAATCGGGCCACGACGGCAGCTTGAACGGCTCGTCACTCTTGGCCAGGTTCAACGTTGCGTTGGTCAGCTCCAGCTTGTCCAGCAGCAGCTTGCGGCCCAGCAGCGGGCGCAGGTCCGGCTCCAGATGGGCGCGCTCGGCGTGGAAATGGATGTCGTCGTAGCGGAAGTCGACGTTGTACAGGGTCAGCGGACCGGCCACCGGGCCGTCCACCTTGTCCCAGGTGAAGCTGGCGCCCACCGGCAGCCGTGCCACCACCTGCGCCAGCAGCACGTCACGCCCGGCCACGGTCTGCAGCAACCAGTACACCGCCAGCAGGGCCAGCAGCACCAGGCCCAGCACGCCCACACCGGACCAGGCCCAGAAGCGGCGGCGGCGGTAGAAGCGCACGCGCGGCGGCGTGGTCGGGTTCGGAGTGGGTGCGGGCGTACTCACAGGTCCGCTCCGATGTTGAGGTACAGCTGGAACTGCGAATCCGGGTTGTTCAAGCCATGCGCGATATCCACGCGCACCGGGCCCACCGGCGATTTCCAGCGCACGCCGAAGCCGACGCCGGTATGCAGATCGATGGTGTTGTCGAAGGCGCTGCCGGTATCGACGAACACCGCCGCACCCCAGGGGCCACCATTGAAATAGTGCTCGTACTCGGCCGAGCCGATCACCAGGTTCTTGGCGCCCAGCGCGTACTTGTCCGGTGCCGGGGTCCGCGGGCCCACCTCGCGATAGGCATAGCCGCGGATGCTGCGGTCACCACCGGCGAAGTAGCGCAGGCTGGGCGGCATCGCCACCAGATCACTGGTCCAGGTGGTGCCACCTTCGCCGCGCAGGATCAGGCGGTTGCTTTCGCCTACCGGGATGTACCAGCGCAGCACGGCATTGGCCTGCACGAAGCTGGTGTCCGAACCGGCACCTTCAACGCCGGCACGCATCGTCGCAGTACCGCTGATGCCCTTGCGCGGGAACAGTTCGTCATCGACGTTGACGTAGTCGGCGACCATCTGCGGGTACACCAGCGTCGACGTGTTGTAGACCGCGTCGGTGAATTCGGTGCCGGAGGCATAGCGCCAGCGCTCGCGCAGCGCGTTGATGGAGGCGATCGCGGTCCAGTGTTCGTTGATCTCGCCGCTGCGGCTGGCGATCAGCTTGAAGTTGCGCAGGTCGATGTAGTCGGTCTGCTCGTCGTAGGCGCTGGCAGCGAAGGTGTACCAGCCATCAAGCCAGTTGAGGGCCGGAATGCGGTAGCTGGTGACCAGGCTCTTGCGCTTCTGCGCATAGTCCAGCTGCGTGTTCATCTTGTGGCCGCGGTTGTTCAGCCACCGCCGTTCGATGCCACCGCGCACACCCGGGCCACTTTCGCTGCCGTAGCTCAGACCCGCGGTGTAGATGGTGCGCTTGGCACGGGTCAGCTTCACATCCACCGGCACTTCGCCGTTCGCATCGGCCTGGTCGGGCCGCGGCTGGATGTCGATCACGCTGAAGTAGTCCAGCTTGGTCAGCGACTCGCGCAGCCGGTCCAGCTTGCCCTCGTGGAAGTAGCTGCCCTGTTCCCAGTACACCAGCGGATCGAACAGCTTGTCGACGAAGTAGTCCTGCTCGAAACGCACCGGTCCCATGTTGTAGCGACGGCCGCTGTCCCAGGTCAGGTCGATGTCGGCGGCGTTGTCGGCACGGGTGATCTGCACCTGACGCTGGGTGTAGTCGGCATCGAAATAGCCACGTTCGGCCAGGCGACGGGTGACGGTGATCTTGCTGGCTTCGTACTGCGTATGTTCGAAACGCTGGCCCTTGCGCGGCTTGAACGCGGCCAGATCGTCCTGCAGGTACTGGTCGTACATCGCCGGCCCGGTGATGTCGATGTGCTCGCGGCGGACGGTCACCGGGGTGCCCTTGTCGACATGGATCAGCACGCGCACATGCTCGTCCTCGCGCGGCGCCTCGACCTTGATCACCGGGTTGTAGTACCCGAACGGTTCCAGTGCCTGGCGGGTCTGCCGCTCGGCCTGTGACAGCAGGTACTCCAGGCGCGATTCGCCCTGTTCCTTGCCGATCGTGTCGTACAGCGACAGCGATTCCTGGATGTTCTCGATGATTGCGGCGTCGTCGCCCTTGTCCAATCCCTTGATGTCCACCTTGTCGATGGTGCCGCGCGCGTGGGCCACGGAGGTGGCGGCCAGCGACAGGACCATCAGCGGCAGGGCGTATTTCTTTGGCTGCATACGGCACAGCATACCGACCGAAGGTGACGATGCGAAATGCATCACGTCATTGGGGATCGGTTGTTAAGTGGCGGTCAAAATACGCGCCTTTGTGGCGATCGTCGTGATCGCAGCCGAGGATGCCGGCATCGTGCGCGATGCCGGCAATGACCCCGATGGACATCCGCCAGCGGTGATCCGGTAGTGCCGGCCGCTGGCCGGCAACCCGCAGATCGATCCGATGCGCGGTGGCAACGCCGGCCAGCGGCCGGCACTACCGATACGGGCGTCAGCTCGACAGATGCTCGATCGCTGCCACCTTGCCCAGGCGCTCGCCCAGCATCGTCAGCAGCGCCAGGCGGTTGCCACGCAGCGCCGGATCCTCGGCATTGACCATCACGCCATCGAAGAACGCGTCGACCTGCGGGCGCAGGCGGGCCAGGCGTGCCAGCACAGCCACATAGTCCTTGTGCTGCAGGCTGGCGCCGGTGTCGTCGATGGCCGCGGTGACCGCTTCAGCCAGCGCGCGCTCGGCGTCTTCCTGCAGCAGCGCCGGGTCGATCTGGGCCGGAATGTCGCCTTCGGCCTTGCGGAGGATGTTGCGGATGCGCTTGTTGGCCGCAGCCAGCGCCTCGGCTTCCGGCAGCGCGGCGAAGGTGCCGATCGCATCCAGGCGGCGGTCGAAGTCGTACAGCGAGGCCGGCTTCAGCTCGGCGACGGCGTTGAAGTGCGTGGCCGGCACGCCCTTGTCGGCGTAGTAGCCCTTCAGGCGGTCGAGGATGAAGTCGTACAGCTCGCCGACATCGGCCTGCACGTTGCGTGCGGCCAGGCCGGCGTTGGCGCTGGCCAGCAGCGCGCGCAGGTCCAGCTCGAAGCCGCTTTCGATGATCGTGCGGGCCAGGCCCAGCGCGTTGCGGCGCAGGGCGAACGGGTCCTTGTTGCCGGTCGGCTTCAGGCCAGCGGCGAAGCCACCGGCCAGCGTGTCGACACGTTCAGCAATCGCCAGCACCTTGCCCAGCGGCGACAGCGCGATGTCGTCACCACCGAAGCGCGGCTGGTAGGCCTCGTCGATGGCCAGCGCCACCTCCTGCGATTCACCACCGGCCACGGCGTAGTGGCGGCCGGCGATGCCCTGCAGTTCCGGGAATTCGTTGACCATGCGCGACTGCAGGTCGTTCTTGGCCAACTGCGCGGCCCGCTTGGCCTGCGCGGCGTCGGCGCCGACCTGGGGGGCGATCACTTCGGCCAGAGCGGCCACGCGCGCCACCTTGTCGGCCACGCTGCCCAGCTTGGCCTGGTAGGTCACCGTTTTCAGGCCGTCGCCCATCGACACCAGGCCCTGCTTCAGGTCCTCGTCGAAGAAGAACTTGGCATCAGCGAAGCGCGGGCGGATCACGCGCTCGTAGCCCTTGGCCACTTCGGCCACGTCCTTCGATTCGATGTTGGCGATGCCGATGAACTTCTCGGTCAGGGTGCCAGCGGCATCCAGCACCGGGAAGAACTTCTGGTTGATCTCCATCGTCTCGATCAGCGCTTCCTGCGGCACCGCCAGGAACGCGCGTTCGAAGCTGCACAGCACTGCCGACGGCCATTCGACCAGGTTCACCACCTGCTCCAGGTTGTCGTCGGTGATGCGGGCGCTGCCACCGGCCTTGGCCGCAGCGGCCTCGACCTCGGCAACGATGCGCGCACGGCGTTCGCTCGGGTCGACCAGCACGAACGCGGCACGCAGGGCTTCAACATAATCCTGCGGCTGGGCCAGCGACACCGCCTGGTCGTGGTGGAAACGATGGCCACGGCTGACGCGACCGGCCTGCAGGCCGAACAGCTCGGCTTCAACCACGTTGGCACCGTGCAGCAGCACCAGCCAGTGGGCCGGGCGCGCGAAGCCCCAGGCGTGGTCACCCCAGCGCATCGGCTTGGGAATCGGCATCGCCGCGATCGCCTCGCGCAGGATCTCCGGCAGCAGGCTGGCAGTGCTCGCACCCGGGGTCACCGCGCGGTGCACGAAACGCTCACCCTTGTTGTCGGTGGTCTTCTCCAGCGCGGTCCAGTCGATCCCGGCCTTGGCGGCGAAGCCCTGCAGGGCCTTGGTCGGCTGGCCTTCGGCGTCCAGCGCGATGTTCAGGTACGGGCCCAGCACTTCGCTGTGCTGTTCCGGCTGCTCCAGGCCGACGCCCGGCAGCAGCACGGCCAGGCGGCGCGGGGTCGACAGCGGGCGCGCATCGCCCAGTTCCAGCGCGACGCCGCGCTTGCGCAGGCCTTCGACGACACCGTCGAAGAACGCCTGGGCCAGGCCCGGCAGCGCCTTGACCGGCAGCTCCTCGGTGCCCAGTTCGATCAGCAGGGGGGACAGTTGGCTCATCGGTTCGATCCTGTGGTGGGGGCGCAGCGCGCAACGCGTCCGGCGCCCCGGGTAGTGGGTGAAAAGCGGGTCGGTGCAGGAAGGCGGTCAGGCCTTCTTCGCACCCGGGAAGCCCAGCTTCTCGCGCTGCTCGTAGTACGCCTTGGCCACCGCCTGGGCCAGCGCGCGCACGCGCAGGATGTAGCGCTGGCGCTCGGTCACGCTGATCGCGCGGCGCGCATCCAGCAGGTTGAAGGTGTGGCTGGCCTTCATCACCTGCTCGTAGGCCGGCAACGGCAGGTTCACTTCCACCAGCTTCTGCGCTTCGCGTTCGCAGGCATCGAAACGGTGGAACATCTCTTCCACGTCGGCGTATTCGAAGTTGTAGGTGCTCTGCTCCACCTCGTTCTGGTGGTAGACGTCGCCGTAGGTCACCGGCTGGCCGTCCGGGCCGTAGGTCCAGACCAGGTCGTAGACGTTGTCGCAGTTCTGCAGGTACATGCACAGGCGTTCGAGACCATAGGTGATCTCGCCCAGCACCGGGCGGCACTCCAGGCCACCGGCCTGCTGGAAGTAGGTGAACTGGGTCACCTCCATGCCGTTGAGCCAGACTTCCCAGCCCAGGCCCCAGGCGCCCAGCGTCGGCGATTCCCAGTTGTCCTCGACGAAACGCAGGTCGTGCACCAGCGGATCGATGCCCAGTGCCTTCAGCGAATCCAGGTACAGCTGCTGGATGTTGTCCGGCGCCGGCTTCATCGCCACCTGGTACTGGTAGTAGCGCTGCAGACGGTTCGGGTTCTCGCCGTAGCGGCCGTCGGTCGGGCGGCGCGAGGGCTGCACGTAGGCCGCGTTCCAGCTCTCCGGACCGATCGCACGCAGGAAGGTGGCCGGGTGGAAGGTACCGGCGCCCACCTCCAGGTCGAGCGGCTGGATGAGCACGCAGCCCTGCTGGGCCCAGAACTGGTTCAGGGTCTGGATGAGGCCCTGGAAGGTGATCGGAACGGTCGGGGTCGCGGACATGCGTACGAGTCTTGGCCGGCAAGGGGGTGCGCTAGTATAACGGCCGACCTGCGGGGCATTCCGTACCCGGGAGGAGCAGGCAGATGGAACATCGGCTGCCGGTGGGCACGCCCGGCGAGGCTGGCCGCGTACCGCTGCCGTGGGGTCGCCTGCAGTTCGAGCAGATTGCCGCGGCCCTGATCGCCGATGGCCTGGTGGCCGAGCAGGACCGCGAGCGCATGCGCTTTTCCGCGCAGGGCGCACGCAACGCCAGTGAAGTGCACCCGCTGGTGCTGCTGTCCAACCTCAAGCTGGCCGCCAACGGCGGTGGCGAACTGACCCTGGAGCGCCTCACCGAGTGGCTGGCGCAGCGCACCGGCAGCCGCTACCTGCGCATCGACCCGACCCGGGTCGACGTTGCCGCCGTCACCGCGCTGGTCTCCCACGCCTACGCCCGCCGCCACCGCTTCCTGCCGCTGGCGGTGGATGCCGAGCGCGTGCTGGTGGCCACCAGCGAGCCGCTGGTGCAGGAGTGGCGCCGTGACCTGCAGCACCTGACCCGCCGCCGCATCGAGCTGGCGGTGGTCAACCCGCTGGACCTGCACCGCTACACCATGGAGTTCTACGGGGTGACCCGCTCGGTGCGCGGCGCCCGTGGCGACGTGCGCGGCGAGGCCAGCACCACCCTGCCCAGCTTCGAACAGCTGGTGGAGCTGGGCCGCACCGGCGACGTCAATGCCGACGACCAGCACATCGTGCATATCGTGGACTGGCTGCTGCAGTACGCCTACGAGCAGCGCGCCTCGGACATTCACCTGGAGCCGCGCCGCGAAATGGGGCGCATGCGCTTCCGCATCGACGGCGTGCTGCACAAGGTGTTCGAGGTACCGCCGGCGGTGATGACCGCGGTGGTCAGCCGCATCAAGGTGCTCGGCCGCATGGACCTGGCCGAACGCCGGCGCCCGCAGGATGGCCGCATCAAGACCCGTTCGCCGGGCAGCCGCGAGGTCGAGATGCGTCTGTCGACCATGCCCACCGCCTTCGGCGAGAAGTGCGTGATGCGCATCTTCGACCCGGATGCCGCCTTCAAGAGCATCGACCAGCTCGGTTTCAGCCCGCAGGAGGCGGCGGGCTGGAATGCACTGGTCGAACGCCCGCACGGCATCGTGCTGGTCACCGGCCCGACCGGCTCGGGCAAGACCACCACCCTGTATTCCACGCTGAAGCGCCTGGCCACGCCGGACGTGAACGTGTGCACGGTGGAGGACCCGATCGAGATGATCGCGCCCGAGTTCAACCAGATGCAGGTGCAGACCAACATCGACCTGGATTTCGCCAGCGGCGTGCGCACGCTGCTGCGGCAGGACCCGGACATCATCATGATCGGCGAGATCCGCGACCTGGAAACCGCGCAGATGGCGGTGCAGGCCTCGCTGACCGGCCATCTGGTGCTGTCCACCCTGCATACCAACGACGCGCCCTCGGCGGTCACCCGCCTGCTCGACCTGGGCGTGCCGCACTACCTGCTGGCCAGCACCCTCAACGGCATCCTCGCCCAGCGCCTGGTGCGCACGCTGTGCCCGCACTGCAAGCAGCCGCACAGCCTCGGCGCCGCCGACTGGGCGGTGCTGGCTGATAGCCATGCCGCATATCCAGATGCCGCCACGCCCTGTCGGCCGGTCGGTTGCCTGGAGTGCCGGCGCACCGGATTCCTCGGCCGCATCGGCCTGTATGAGTTGCTGCCATTGGGTTCGCGGCTGCGCGGGCAGATCCGTGCCGACATGGATCTGGCCGGTTTCAGCCGTGCCGCACGGGCTGAAGGGCTGCGAACCCTGCGCCAGGCCGGGCTTGAAAAGGTGGCGCAGGGGCTGACTACAATCGAGGAAGTCCTGTCAGTCCTGCCGCCCCCGGATGAACCCAGCCCCGTTCCTGATCCTTGAAACCGGCCGCCCGGTACCGTCGCTGCGCCGCTACGGGCGCTTTCCGCACTGGATCCGCGTCGCCGCCGGGCTGGAAGAGCACGAGACGGTGGTGGTCGATGTCGAACACGGTGGCGCCCTGCCCGACCCACATGCCTTCGCCGGCGTGCTGGTGACCGGCTCGGCCGCCTTCGTCACCGACCACGCCGAGTGGAGCGAGCGCAGCGCCGCATGGCTGCGCCAGACCGCCCACGACGACCTGCCGGTATTCGGCATCTGCTATGGCCACCAGCTGCTGGCGCACGCGCTGGGTGGCGAGGTGGCCTACAACCCGGCCGGGCGCGAGTCCGGCACGATCGAGCTGGAACTGCAGCCGCAGGCCGCGCAGGACCCGCTGTTCCAGGGCCTGCCGCAGCATTTCGCCGCCCACGCCACCCACCTGCAGACGGTGCTGCGCGCGCCGGAAGGTGCCGAAGTGCTGGCACGCTCGCCGCTGGACGGCTGCCACGCCTTCCGCTGGGGCCGCCAGGCGTGGGGCGTGCAGTTCCATCCGGAATTCGCCACCCACCACATGCGCGGCTACGTGCGCGCCCGCGCCGACTGCATCGGCCGCCACGGCGGCTGCGCCCGCAGCATCGAGCGCGCGGTCAGCGCCGCACCGCTGGCCCGCCAGCTGTTGCGCCGCTTCGTCCGCCAGGCGCGGCTGTCTTCAGCCCAGCCGGTGGCAAAACAGGGATAATCGGCGGCACGGGCAGCCGCCCGGCCCCCTCCTGTCCTTCCCGGATGTCCATGAAAGAGATTCGCAAGCTGCCGGCCTCGGCGGGCGCCCAGTGGTTGCTGGATACGTTCTCCCTGTACCGGCGTGCGCCGCTGCAGCTGGCCCGGATCGGCCTGACCTGGCTGCTGGTGAGCTGGGTGGTGACCCTGCTGTCGACCTTGATTCCCGGCGCCGCCGGCATGGCAGTACAGCTCATGACCCTGGCCATTTCGCCGATCATGTTCGGCGGCATGCTGTATGCCGTGGGCGAGATCGACAAAGGCCGCCCGGGCCTGGCCTCGCACCTGCTGCAGCCGATCCGCGACCACCGCGTCAGCCACCTGCTGGTGCCGCTGGCGATCCAGGTGCTGGCGGTCCTGCTGCTGGGCGCGCTGTTGTTCATGATGATCGGCCGCGAGGGCTTCACCGCCTTCAGCGAGGTCATGACCAAGATGGAAGAGATCAGCCGCAGTGGCCAGCAGATCAAGCCGGATGATGCGGCCGCGCTGGTCGCCAACCTGCCGGCCAAGCGCATCGCGCTGTGGATGCTGCTGGTGTTCCTGAGCGCGGTGGCGCTGTCGCTGGCGATGTTCACCCAGCCGGCGCTGGTGGTGTTCGACAAGCAGAGCGGCATGCACGCGCTGCGCCTGAGCCTGCAGGGCTGCATCGAGAACATCGGCGCGATGTTCGTGTTCGCCGCGCTCGGCCTGATCGCCGCGTTCTGCATGTACATCCTGTTCGTGATCGTGATCCAGATCGCGATGCTGATCGGTGGCCCGCTGGCTGCGGCCTTCATCGCCCAGCTGGTGCTGACCACGGTGCTGATGCCGCTGTATGTCGGCGCGGTCTACGCCGCGTGGAAGCAGATGTTCGTGCATCGCGGCAGCCGCGCGGCCCCACCGATCCCGACCACGCCGACCTCAAGCGACGTGTTCCACGCCTGACGGAAAAAGGGGACGGAGGGGATTAAGTCGTTTATGCCCAGTGTGTGCAGCTAACGACTTAATCCCCTCCGTCCCCTTTTTTTCTTTCAGGCGGCGGGTTTCTTCACTACCGACGACGGCACCAGCCAGCGTGCGGCGTGGATGCCCAGTTCGTAGAGCAGGCACATCGGAATCGCCAACATCAGCTGCGAGACCACGTCCGGCGGGGTCAGCACTGCGGCCACCACGAAGATGCCGACGATCGCGTAACCGCGGCCTTCCTTGAACTGCTGCGGCGTCACCCAGCCCAGCAGCACCAGGATCACCATCGCCACCGGCAGTTCGAAACTGCCGCCGAAAGCGAAGAAGATCGCCAGCACGAAGTCCAGGTAGGCGTTCGCATCCGGAGTGATCGCGATCACGTCCGGGCTGAAGGTGGTGAGGAAGTGGAATACCGCCGGCAGCACCAGGAAGTAGGCGAAGGCACAGCCGGCGTAGAACAGCAGCACCGACGACACCAGCAACGGCACCGCCAGGCGCTTCTCGCGCGCATACAGGCCCGGGGCGACGAACGCCCACAGCTGGTACAGCAGCCACGGCACCGCCACGAACAGGGCGACGAAGAAGGTCAGCTTCAGCGGGGCGAAGAAGGCGCCGGCGGGGTTGGTGGCGATCATCGTCTGCCCGTTCGGCAGCTGCGAGACCAGCGGTTCGGCCAGCGCGTTGTACAGCTTCTGGGTGAACGGCAGCAGCGCCAGCAGCACCACGCCCAGGCCCAGCAATGCGCGCACCAGGCGGCCGCGCAGTTCCACCAGATGTTCGACCAGCGAGCTTTCGCCGAAATCCTGTTCACTCATGGCTGGCGCTCCGGGCTGCTCTGCGGCGGCGGCGCACCGGCTTCAGGGGGTGTCGCCGGCGTCGGCTCGGGAGCAACGCTCTCCTGTGCCGGCGCATCGGTGTCGGGCACGGCGCTCATGTGCGGCGGAAGATCTGCGGGCGCCGGCGCGCGTACTTCCTGCGCCAACGTATCGCCCTGCTGCTGGGCCTCCTGCGCTTCGCGACGGATCGCTTCACCGCTGGCGCGCAGCTGGTTCTCGGTGTCCTGCATGCCCTGGCGCACGTCCTGCATCTGCCGCTTGATGTCCTCGGCCTGCAGTTCGCGCTCCAGTTCCTGTTTCACCGAATCCCACTGATTACGGGCACGTCGCACCCACAGGCCGGCGAAGCGGGCCGCCTTGGGCAGGCGCTCGGGACCGAGCACCACCAGGGCGACCACTGCAATCACCAGCAGCTCGCTGAAGCCGATATCAAACACCGCGACCGCTCCGGATCAGCGAGCGTTACGGTCGTGCTCGTCCTGCGCGGCGCGCGAGGCGTCCTGGCTGCGCGATTCATCGCCCAGCTGCGCGTTCGGCTTGTCCTCGTCGCGCATGCCCTTCTTGAATTCCTTGACCGCCGAACCGAGATCCTTGGCGCCGCTGGTCAGGCGCTTGGTGCCGAACACCAGCAGGACGATGGCCAGCACGACCAACCAATGCCAGATGCTGAAACTGCCCATAAAGACGCTCGTTACGTTAGTGATCAGGCTGTCGAGCATAGCGCACCGGGTGTTAGCCGGCGCGCGTGACGAAAGTCAGTTTCCGCCCAGCGTTTCCGTGCGGATTTCGCCGTCGTTGACCGGCTGGAAGCCCTGCTGCTGCGGCGGCGGGTTCTGCGGCACGTTCTGCAGCGGTGCGGTGGTGGCTTCGGCCGGGGCGGCCGGCGCTGCCTGAACAGGCGCCGGAGCAACCGCCGGGGCCGCTGCCGGACGCGGCGCGTTACCGCCGTTGCCGCTGCGGTTGTTACGCGCGGCGTAGGTGGCCTCTTCCAGGCGGTCGCGGAACGTGACCACATCCATCGACGGCGAACCGGCCGCACGGCCTTCGAAGATCATGCGCGGCGTGGTGTTGCTGCCGTAGGCGTCCAGATTGGCGGCATCGTCGATCTGCAGCACCGCACCATCCAGGGCGACACCGGCGAACAGGCCGCGGGCGCGCGACCAGGACCAGATCTCGGCCTTCAGCTGACCGTCGGTGGCGGCGGCGGCATTGCGGCCGACCGGGCCGGCGGCGACACCCGCATCGGCGCCCAGCGTGAACTTGCCGTTGACCAGGTTGTCCAGGCTCCGGTCGTTGCGGAACACCAGCACCACATCGGAGGACTGCACGCCGGCCTGGAAGCCGATACTGCCGCCGGTGAGCTTCACGAACACCGGGTTGGACCAGGCACCGTTGGGCATGCGCACGGACATCAGGCCGTGGCCACGACGACCGCCAATGACCAGACCGGCCTTGATCGTGTCGGGAATGACGATGACCGCGCGGCCTTCGTCGAGCAATTTGTCCGGAATGCCCTGTTCAGGGATTTCCTGGATTTCAGCCAGCACGCGCACGGCATTGCGGGCACGCTGGTCTTCCTGCGGTCCGGCCATGGCCTGGCTGGACAGCAGGCTGGCGGCGATCAGCAGGGCTTGGATCGGGCGACGCATGGCAGGCTCCAGAAGTCAGTCCATAGGAAGATATAGCAAGTGACTGAAATTAGTAGTGTTGTCATGAATCCCCAATGAGCGTTCCCTGCTCACATTGATGCGCGCTATGCCTGCAATCCGAACCCTGCATCCCGGCGCGGCACCGGATCGGCGACAATACCGCTCATGCTCGACGCACCCGATACCGCCGTGCTGGCGGTCAACCTAGGCACGCCCGAGACGCCGACGGCCCCCGCCGTACGCCGTTACCTGGCCGAATTCCTGTCCGACCCCCGCGTGGTCTCGATCCCGGCACTGCTGTGGCAGCCGTTGCTGCGCGGACTGATCCTGCCGCTGCGCAGCAGCCGTTCAGCGGCCAAGTACGCCCAGGTCTGGCTGCCGGAGGGCTCTCCGCTGATGGTGCATACGCGCCAGCTGGCGCAGGCCATGCAAGCGCTGTTGCCGACCCTGACGGTGCGCCATGCAATGCGCTATGGCGAACCGGCGCTGGCCAGCGAACTCGACCGGCTGGCGGCCGACGGTGCGCGCCGCATCGTGGTGCTGCCGCTGTACCCGCAGTACTCCACCACCACCACCGCCTCGGTCGAAGACCGCGTCGATGCCTGGCAGCGCCGCAATCCGGGCGTGACCGTCAGCCTGGTGCGCGACTATTCGGTCGATCCGGGCTGGGTCGACGCCGTTGCCGGCTCGATCCGCCGCTACTGGGAACAGCACGGTCGTGGCCAGAAACTGATGTTCTCCTTCCACGGCATTCCGCAGCGCCTGGCCGACGCCGGCGATCCGTATCCGCAGCGCTGCGAGGCCAGTGCGCAGGCCATCGCCAACGCGCTGGGCCTGGGCAGGGACGACTGGCAGATGGGCTATCAGTCGCGCTTCGGCCGCGAGCGCTGGCTGCAGCCGTATGCCGAGCCGAGCCTGTGGGCGCTGGCCGAATCCGGCGTGAAGCAGATCGACGTGGTGTGTCCGGGCTTCGCCACCGACTGTCTGGAGACGCTGGAAGAAGTGGCACTGGGCTTCACCGAAACACTGGCCGAGCGCGGCGCGACGATGCGCTACATCCCCTGCCTCAACGCCGAACCGGAGCACGCGCGTGCGCTTGCGCGGCTGGCCGTGGCCTCACTGGCATGAGCCTGCAGCCGTTTGAACTCGAGGTCGGTGGCGCGCGCGTCGCCGGCCTGCGCAACTACGGTGATGGCCCGCGCGTGCTGGCCCTGCATGGCTGGCTCGACAACGCGGCCAGCTTCGTGCCGCTGGCGCCGCACCTGTCGTCGTTGCAGCTGGTGGCCATCGACCTGCCCGGCCACGGCCACAGCGCGCATCTGCCGGCCGGTGCCAGCTACACCACGGCCGCCGCCATCTGTCACGTACTCGACGTCGCCGACGCGCTGGGCTGGGACCGTTTCAGCCTGCTCGGCCATTCGATGGGCGCCGGCATCGCCAGCCTCACCGCCTCGGTCAGCGACCGTGTCGAACGGCTGGTGGCGATCGAAGCACTCGGCGGCCTGCGTGGTCCTGAGGAAGAAACCGCCAACCGCCTGCGCGAGCATGTGAATGCCACACGCGCACTGGCACGCAAGCAGCTGCGCGTGTTCCCCGACCTCGCCGCGCCGATCCGCGCGCGGATGATGACCAACCAGCTCAGCGAGCGCTGTGCACGGCTGCTGGTCGAGCGCGGCGTGGAGCCGGTCGAAGGTGGTTACCGCTGGTGCAGCGACCCGCGCCTGATGCTGCCCACTGCGATCCGCCTCAGCGAAGGCCAGATCGACAACCTGCTGCAGGCCATCGCCTGCCCGACGCAGGTGATCTACGCCACACCGGCGCAGTCGTACTATCCCGAGCCGATGCGCAGCGATCGCCTGCAGCACCTGCGCGATGGCCGTCTGGCGGTGTTTGCCGGCAACCATCACCTGCACATGGAAGACCCGGAACAGATCGCGGGCGTGATCCTGCACTTCTTCAGCAACGGCAACGCCGGCTGAGCAAACGTATCCGCGCGCTTCACTCCGCGCGTTTGCGGCCGATACATCAGTTGCGGGCCCCTGCGTCCGCAGCACGCAGGTCCGGTCGGGCCTGCGGCGTGTGTCTGGTTCTGCAAGGAAGTCCGCATGCCCGCTCTGCTGCACCGTCACCCACAGGATGTGGCCACGGTGTCCCGTCTCCGCGTCGCTGATCGCGCCGCGTTCCCCGAATTCCCGGCTCGCGCCCTGCTCACGCACTCCTGCGTGTGCCGCGGCGTGGCTGTTGTCGTTTGCTGATCCAGGAGTCGCCGATGTCCGTTGCATCCACCCGTCCCCCCGATACCGCCCGCATGCCGCATCTGCAGCAGCTCGCGCACCGCGCTGACCGTCGACTGCTGATCGGTAGCGCGGCGTTGGCTGTGGCTGGCCTCGTGCTGGCCCTGCGTGGGCCCCACGTACCGGGCGCTGCGTTGGCCGCGGCCGCCGTACTGCCCGCCCTCTGGCTGGCCGGTCCACAGGCGGGCCGGGCCGTCGCCCGCAAGGGCCTGGCATTGCTGTTGTCGCTGCAGCTGGCCTTGTTGTGCGCGATCGTCAGCCTGTCACCAGCATTGCCGATTGCGCTGTTGCTGGGCGTGCTGCTCAGCCACCGCGATCGCCTGCCGGTATGGCTGGCCGGTGGTGTTGGCACCCTCGCCCTGCTGGTACCGCTGCTGCACGGCGCAGCCGTGGGACCGACGTTGCTGCAGGCGGGCCTGTTCGCCAGCCTGACCGTGTTCCTCGGCCAGGTCGCGCTGCGCCTGCGCCAGCAGACCGAGGCGCTTGGCCACGGCCCGCGCCGCCTGGCGGCACTGGCGCGCGATATCGCGACGGGCACCGATCTGAGCGCACATGCAGATACTGCGGCCTATGCACCAGGTTCGCTGGCCCATGCGCTGGCCGATACCGCCCGCCACGTACAGGCGCAGCGTGGGCGCGAGGCTGAAGCGCATGCCGAGAATGCGCAGATCCGCCAGGCGCTCGATGCCTCGCGCACCGCGATGATGATTGCCGACAACGACCACGTGATCCGTTACGTGAACCGCTCGGTGGTGGCCCTGCTGCGCAACCAGCAGGCAACACTGCGCCAGGCCTTCCCCGACTTCGATGCCGAGCGCCTGGTCGGCAGCAGCATCCACCGCTTCCACGCCAACCCGGACCGCATCCGCGCGATCCTCAATGGCCTGCAGGTCACGCACAACGGCAAGGTCCAGATCGGCCCGGTGCACTTCGCGCAGGTGGTCACCCCGGTGTTCGATGCGCAGGGCGTGCGCCTGGGCTTCGCTGTGGAATGGCATGACCGCACCCATGAACTCGCGCTGGAAAACTCCGTGGCCGGCATCGTCGCGGCGGCTGCGGCCGGTGATCTCGACCAGCGCCTGCAGGCCACTGAAGGTGCCAGTTTCCTCGATGGGCTGACCGGTGGCATCAACCAGCTGCTCGATACGCTCGGCAGCACCGTCAACGAAGTGCGGCAGATGCTCTCGGCACTGGCCAATGGCGATCTGGACCGGCGCATGCACGGCGAGTATCACGGCGCTTTCGCTGCCATCCAGCGCGATGCGAATGCCACGGCCGGTCAGTTGGCACGCATGGTCGGTCGCATCCAGGAATGTGCGGCGTCGATCAGTACCGCCGCCAGCGAGATTGCCGCCGGCAACGGCGCGTTGTCCGAGCGCAGCGAGCGCCAGGCCGCGCACCTGCAGGAGACCGCAGCATCGATGGAGGAACTCACCGCCACCGTGCGCCAGAACGCCGCCCATGCGCGTGAGGCCAGTGCGTTGGCAGCTTCCACGCAGAGCGCTGCCAGTGACGGCAACACGGCCATGCAGCGGGTGGTGAATACCATGCAGGCCATCGAAGGTGCCTCGAAGCGGATCGGCGACATCACCGGCGTCATCGACGGCATTGCCTTCCAGACCAATATCCTGGCCTTGAACGCAGCCGTGGAGGCGGCACGCGCCGGCGAACAGGGCCGAGGCTTCGCGGTCGTGGCCAGCGAGGTGCGGGTACTGGCGCAGCGCTCTGCGGCGGCGGCCCAGGAGATCAAGAAGCTGATCGACGAAGCCGGCCGCCAGGTGGGTGAGGGTGCCCAGCTGGTAGCTGATGCCGGCCAACGCATGCAGGGCATTGTTGGCGGCGTGGAGGATGTCAGCCACCTGATGCGCGAGATTTCCGCGGCGTCGCAGGAGCAGTCGATCGGCATTGAGCAGATCAACCAGACCGTAGTGCAGATGGATCAGGCCACGCAGCAGAATGCGGCGCTGGTGGAGGAAGCCACCGCGGCCGCACGCGAGCTGCAATCGCAGGCGGGTACGCTTACCGAGGCGGTGTCGGTGTTCCGCCAGCAGGAACCGCACGAGGTCTCGCAGGCCGCCTGATCCGGGCCTTCAGTTCGATCCTGATCAAGACGGCGCCCGCAGGGCGCCGTCTTTTTGTTGCGTAGGCCTTGCTGCCAGTAGCTGCCAACCTTGGTTGGCGCCGTGGTTCCTCACGGAGGGCATCCACGCATGGCGTGGATCTACTGGTAGTGCCGGCCGCTGGCCGGCAATCACAGCCACGCGCACTGTCTGGGCCTGCTGCCGGGGTTGGCCCGATCTTTGCAGGGACAGCCCATCCACGCACGGCGCGGATCTACTGTGGGTCCGCATGCCCTCGGTAGACGCCAACCTTGGTTGGCGCTGTGGCTACCCGCGGAGAATATCCGCGTATGGCCTGGATCTAACGGGCGATGTAACGCCATCGGGTTGCCGGCCAGCGGCCGGCACTACCCGCATTTCGCGCGCAAAAAGAAAAACCCCGCTGCGTAAGCAGCGGGGTTTTGGGTGTAAACCCTGGCGATGACCTACTCTCGCATGGCTTGAGCCACACTACCATCGGCGCAGCTGCGTTTCACTTCCGAGTTCGGGATGGGATCGGGTGGTTCCACAGCGCTAATTTCACCAGGGAGGCGGTTGGAGCGTCGCCATCCGATACAACTGGATAAGGCGCCTGCCTCTCGTAGTTCTTGTGACGTAGCGTGCACTTGGATGCTCTTACGACGCTGTCGTAAAGCCAAGGCAACTTGAGGTTATATGGTCAAGCCTCTCGGATCATTAGTATCAGTTAGCTCAATACATTGCTGTACTTACACACCTGACCTATCAACCACGTAGTCTACATGGTTCCTTCAGGGGGCTTGTGCCCCGGGAGATCTCATCTTGAGGCGCGCTTCCCGCTTAGATGCTTTCAGCGGTTATCGCTTCCGAACATAGCTACCCGGCAATGCCACTGGCGTGACAACCGGAACACCAGAGGTTCGTCCACTCCGGTCCTCTCGTACTAGGAGCAGCCCCTCTCAAATCTCCAACGCCCATGGCAGATAGGGACCGAACTGTCTCACGACGTTCTGAACCCAGCTCGCGTACCACTTTAAATGGCGAACAGCCATACCCTTGGGACCGACTACAGCCCCAGGATGTGATGAGCCGACATCGAGGTGCCAAACACCGCCGTCGATATGAACTCTTGGGCGGTATCAGCCTGTTATCCCCGGAGTACCTTTTATCCGTTGAGCGATGGCCCTTCCATACAGAACCACCGGATCACTAAGTCCTAGTTTCCTACCTGCTTGATCCGTCGATCTTGCAGTCAAGCACGCTTATGCCTTTGCACACAGTGCGCGATGTCCGACCGCGCTGAGCGTACCTTCGAGCTCCTCCGTTACTCTTTAGGAGGAGACCGCCCCAGTCAAACTACCCACCATACACGGTCCCCGACCCAGATAATGGGCCCAGGTTAGAACGTCAAGCACGACAGGGTGGTATTTCAAGGATGGCTCCACTGCAGCTAGCGCCACAGTTTCATAGCCTCCCACCTATCCTACACAGACGAACTCAACGTTCAGTGTAAAGCTATAGTAAAGGTTCACGGGGTCTTTCCGTCTTGCCACGGGAACGCTGCATCTTCACAGCGATTTCAATTTCACTGAGTCTCGGGTGGAGACAGCGCCGCTGTCGTTACGCCATTCGTGCAGGTCGGAACTTACCCGACAAGGAATTTCGCTACCTTAGGACCGTTATAGTTACGGCCGCCGTTTACTGGGGCTTCGATCAAGAGCTTCGCCTTGCGGCTGACCCCATCAATTAACCTTCCAGCACCGGGCAGGCGTCACACCCTATACGTCCACTTTCGTGTTTGCAGAGTGCTGTGTTTTTGATAAACAGTCGCAGCGGCCTGGTTACTGCGACCCTCTTCAGCTATAGCTCGCACGAGCCACCAAAAAGGGTGCACCTTCTCCCGAAGTTACGGTGCCATGTTGCCTAGTTCCTTCACCCGAGTTCTCTCAAGCGCCTGAGAATTCTCATCCTACCCACCTGTGTCGGTTTACGGTACGGTCTGCGTAAGCTGAAGCTTAGGAGCTTTTCCTGGAAGCGTGGTATCAGTGACTTCGCCATAAAGGCTCGTCTCGGTGCTCGGTCTTAAAGGATCCCGGATTTGCCAAAGATCCAAACCTACCGCCTTTCCCCAGGACAACCAACGCCTGGTACACCTAACCTTCTCCGTCCCTCCATCGCACTTACGCGAGGTGCAGGAATATTAACCTGCTTCCCATCGACTACGACTTTCGTCCTCGCCTTAGGGGCCGACTCACCCTGCGCCGATTAACGTTGCGCAAGGAAACCTTGGGCTTTCGGCGTGCGGGTTTTTCACCCGCATTATCGTTACTCATGTCAGCATTCGCACTTCCGATACCTCCAGCAGACTTCTCAATCCACCTTCAACGGCTTACGGAACGCTCCTCTACCGCGCATAACAAAGTTATGCACCCCAAGCTTCGGTTCACTGCTTAGCCCCGTTAAATCTTCCCCGCAGACCGACTCGACCAGTGAGCTATTACGCTTTCTTTAAAGGGTGGCTGCTTCTAAGCCAACCTCCTGGCTGTCTGTGCCTTTCCACATGGTTTTCCACTTAGCAGTGAATTTGGGACCTTAGCTGTGGGTCTGGGTTGTTTCCCTTTTCACGACGGACGTTAGCACCCGCCGTGTGTCTCCCATACAGTCCGTCTCGGTATTCGGAGTTTGCAATGGTTTGGTAAGTCGCGATGACCCCCTAGCCATAACAGTGCTCTACCCCCGAGAGGATACATATGAGGCGCTACCTAAATAGCTTTCGAGGAGAACCAGCTATCTCCGGGTTCGATTAGCTTTTCACTCCTAATCACACCTCATCCCCTACCTTTGCAACGGGAGTGGGTTCGGGCCTCCAGTGCGTGTTACCGCACCTTCACCCTGGGCATGACTAGATCACCCGGTTTCGGGTCTACTGCCCGCGACTATGCGCCCTTATCAGACTCGGTTTCCCTTCGCCTCCCCTATACGGTTAAGCTTGCCACGAACAGTAAGTCGCTGACCCATTATACAAAAGGTACGCAGTCACTCCTTGCGGAGCTCCTACTGCTTGTACGCACACGGTTTCAGGTTCTATTTCACTCCCCTCTCCGGGGTTCTTTTCGCCTTTCCCTCACGGTACTGGTTCACTATCGGTCGGTCAGTAGTATTTAGCCTTGGAGGATGGTCCCCCCATGTTCAGACAGGGTTTCACGTGCCCCGCCCTACTCGTCTTCACTGAAATGGCCCTTTCAGATACAGGGCTATCACCTTCTATGGCTGCTCTTTCCAGAGCATTTTCCTAGAACCAAATCAGCTTAAGGGCTAGTCCGCGTTCGCTCGTCGCTACTTACGGAATCTCGGTTGATTTCTTTTCCTCTGGTTACTTAGATATTTCAGTTCACCAGGTTCGCTTCCAGCAGCTATGTATTCACTGCAGGATACCCGCAAGCGGGTGGGTTTCCCCATTCGGACATTACCGGATCAAAGCTTGTTGCCAGCTCCCCGATACTTTTCGCAGGCTGCCACGTCCTTCATCGCCTCTGACCGCCAAGGCATCCACCGTGTGCGCTTATTCGCTTGACCATATAACCGCAAGTTGCCTTGGGTTATAT
>NZ_JASJSQ010000001.1:0-97500 GCF_030236855.1 Stenotrophomonas maltophilia group sp. Smal13 | reverse complement strand
ATCCGAAGATCAAAATTTAAAGCTGCAGATGATTGATTCTGGCAACGTATCGCTTGCTTTAAAACAATTAATAGTTGCTTGATCAAACGTCTGCAAGATGGACAATCATCCTTCCTGCAGGCGCCTTCACAAGATACCTGCGCATACTTTCAAAGATCCGGGGAAGTGGCCTCAGCGCCGTTCCCGTGTGCCGCGAAGTTTCCTTCGTAGCGAGCCGCCCATTATGCCAGACTTTTTCAGTCCGTCAACACCTTCGTTCGATCATCTCGTTCGGCGGTGGTGGGCGCCCTGTTGTCGCTGAAGCCCCTTGGTGGCGACCCCTGCGACGGGGGAGGAGAAGTATGTCCCCATTCGCATCATTTGTGAAGGGGGTGTGGCGATTTTTTTCAACGGATGTTGCATCCGTTCATCCATCCCGCTGCGGGAGGACCCCGCGAAGAGCAAGAGCAGTCGAGCAGCGCTCGACTCTACAAAAGGAAGGGCCGGCTGCGCCGGCCCTTCCTTTGTCTCAGGCAGCGACCAGGCGCACGCGGGCGAAGGTGCGCTTGCCGACCTGCAGCAGGCCTTCGAAGCCCGGCTGCAGCACCTGCTGGCCGTCTTCGACCACTTCACCGTCCACCTTCACCGCGCGCTCCTTGAGCTTGCGGTTGGCTTCGGAGTTGCTCGGGGTCAGGCCGGCCGCGGTCAGCAGTGCGGCGATACGCAGGCCTTCGGCCGGGATCGCCACGTCCTGCAGCGGCAGCTGGGTGATGTCGCCCTGCCCGGTCACCGCCGCTTCCCAGCCGGCAATGGCCTGCTCGGCCGCCGCGGCGTCGTGGAAGCGGGTGGCCAGTTCACGCGCCAGGCGCAGCTTGACCACGCGCGGGTTCAGGCCGCCATTGGCCACCTGCTCGCGCAGCTGTACGGCTTCGGCCTGGCTGATGTCGAAGGACAGCAGCTCGATCCAGCGCCACATCAGGGTGTCGTCCACCTTCATGGTCTTGGTGACGATGTCGATGGCCGGTTCGCTGATACCAATGTAGTTGCCCAGCGACTTGGACATCTTGTTGACGCCGTCCAGGCCTTCCAGCAGCGGCATGGTCAGCACCACCTGCGGTTTCTGGCCGTGGTGTTCCTGCAGGCCACGGCCCATCAGCAGGTTGAACTTCTGGTCGGTACCGCCGAGCTCGACGTCCGCTTCCAGGGCCACCGAGTCGTAGCCCTGCACCAGCGGGTACAGGAACTCGTGGATGGCGATGGACTGCTGGGCGGCATAGCGCTTGGCGAAGTCGTCGCGCTCGAGCATGCGCGCCACGGTGTGCTGGCCGGCCAGGCGGATCATGTCGGCGGCGCCCATCTTGCCGAACCACTCCGAGTTGAAGCGGACTTCGGTGCGGTTGCGGTCCAGCACCTTGAATACCTGCTCTTCATAGGTACGGGCATTGGCCAGCACGTCGTCCTTGCTGAGCGGCTTGCGGGTCAGGCTCTTGCCGGACGGGTCGCCGATCATGCCGGTGAAGTCGCCGATCAGGAAAATGACCTGGTGGCCGAGGTCCTGGAACTGGCGCATCTTGTTCAGCAGCACCGTATGGCCCAGGTGCAGGTCGGGCGCGGTGGGGTCGAAGCCGGCCTTGATCCGCAGCGGGCGGCCTTCCTGCAGGCGCGCACGCAGATCCTCGAGCTTGAGGATCTCGTCGGCACCACGGCCGATCAGGGCAAGGGCTTCTTCAATCGAGGACACGTGACTACTCCCGGCAACGCCGATTCTTGTGTGGGGTGTTAAAGCAAAGTTAACCCGATTGGCTTCACAAAAGCCAATGGGCACAAGGGTTTGACGCGGTTTTCTCAGGTGTCTATGGTAACCGGCGATCAGGCCCGCGCTCCCGGGCTGCCAGGAAAAAACCGCCGATGCACAATTCCGAACAAGGGCGCGCACGCAAGCAGCGCTTCCAGGAACGCCTCCACGTCCTGCACGACAACGCCCTGCATCGGAAGCTCAGGCAACATCTTCCCGCCGCCTTCAATGAGCGCTGGACCCGCCGTCATTGGATGCATGCCAGCCTGTTCGCGACCATCGGCGCCCTGGTGGCGACCATCGTCCCCGGCTTCTCGCACACCATCGACGCGCCCTTCGCCGACAGCCACACCAGCCTGGCGCTGCCGTTGCCGCCGCTGACCATGGCCCGCCAGCAGCAGGTGCCCGGAGACAGCTGGCAGGTGCTGCGGGTGCAGCGCGGCCAGACCCTGAGCGACCTGTTCGACAAGGCCGGCATTCCGGCCACCACCCTGCACCGGGTACTGGACCACCCAGGTGCGCGTGAGGCGCTGACCAAGCTGCGCCCGGGTGCCGAGATCGCCTTCGACATGCCGCTGTCCGGTGACCTGCGCAGCATCCGCTTCGACCGTGATGCCGACAACCGGGTGGAACTGAGCCTGGCCGGCGATGACATCAAGGAGAAGGTGACCAAACGCGAGACCTCCACGCGCACGGTGGTCACCAGCGGCGAGATCACCAGCTCGCTGTATGCCGCGGCCAGGCGCGCCGGGCTGTCGCCGTCGGCGATCGCGACGATGACCGACGACATCTTCAAGTACGACATCGACTTCTCGAAGGACCTGCAGCCGGGCGACCGCTTCAGCGTGGTGATGGATGAAACCTGGCGCGAAGGCGAGAAGGTGGACACCAGCAAGATCCTGGCGGCGACCTTCACCACCGGTGGCAAGACCTATTCCGGCTTCCGCTTCGACCGCAACGGCAAGTCCGAGTACTACGACATCAACGGCCGTTCGCTGAAGAAGAGCTTCATCCGCATGCCGATCCCGTTCGCACGGCTGAGCTCGACCTTTGGCGCGCGCAAGCACCCGGTGCTGGGCAAGATGCGCATGCACAAGGGCGTGGACTACGCCGCGCGCACCGGCACCCCGATCATGGCCGCCGGCGACGCCCGCGTGCAGTTCGCCGGGGTGCAGCGCGGCTACGGCAACGTGGTGATCCTCGACCACGGCCGCGGCCACACCACCCTGTACGGCCACATGTCGCGCTTTGCGAACATCAAGACCGGCCAGCGCGTGGCCCAGGGCACGGTGATCGGCTATGTCGGCTCGACCGGCCTGGCGACCGGCCCGCACCTGCACTACGAATTCCGCGTCAACGGCGAGCACCGCAACCCGCTGACCGTGACCATGCCGCCGCCGGAGCCGCTGAAGGGCGCCGAGCTGGTCGCCTTCCGCGCGCAGACCGCACCGGCGATGGCGCGCATCCAGGGCATGGAGAAGCTGATCTACGCCGACGCCAGCCCGGCACCGACCAGCCGCGACGAGGCCGCCCCCGAGGTTGCCAGCGCCAAGGACAAACAGGCAACCGGCCGCAAGCGCGGCTGAGCCCCTGCGTTGACGAAGAAGGACGCGGCAGCCCAAGCTTGCCGCGTCCTTTTTTTATGCCTGCCATGAACACAACTGTCGACGCTGACGCCCCCCTGTACCTTGGCCTGATGTCGGGCACCAGCGCCGATGGCATCGATGCCGCGCTGGTGCAGTTCCCCAGCGGCGCTGGCTGCCGCTTCGTGCATGGCCTGACCGCCCGCTGGGAGCCGGTGCTGCGGGCGCGGCTGGTGGCACTGGGCGAAGGGGGCCCGCTGGACTCGCTGGAGGAGCTGGGCGAACTGGACGCGCGGATCGCGATCAGCTTCGCTGAAGCCGCCAATCAACTGCTGGCCGAGGCCGGGGTGGACCGCAGCCAGGTGCGCGCGATCGGCTCGCACGGCCAGACCGTGCGCCATCGTCCGCTGGCCAACCCCGCCTTCACCGTGCAGCTGGGCGACGGCAACCGCATCGCCGAGCTGACCGGGATCACCACGGTCTCTGACTTCCGCCGCCGCGACGTGGCGGCCGGGGGCCATGGGGCGCCGCTGATGCCAGCCTTCCACCTCGGCATGCTCGGCACCGCCGACGAAGACCGCGCGGTGCTGAACCTGGGCGGCATCGCCAACCTGACCCTGATCCCGCGCGAAGGCGCGGTGCGTGGCTTCGATACCGGCCCGGCCAACGCGCTGATGGATGCCTGGTGCCAGCGCCACACCGGCCGCACCTTTGATGCCGACGGCGCGTATGCCGCCAGTGGCGCGGTGGACGAGAGCCTGCTGGCGGGTTGGCGTTCGGAGCCGTGGTTCGCGCTGCCGCCGCCGAAGAGCACAGGCCGTGAGCAGTTCCACCTAGCCTGGGCCGAGGCCCACATGGGCGAAGGCCAGTACGCTGCCGCCGATGTGCAGGCCACCCTGCTGGAGCTGACCGTGGCAACGGTGGCCGATGCGCTGCTGGCGCAGCAGCCGCAGACCCGGCGCCTGCTGGTGTGCGGCGGCGGGGTGCGCAACCGGCAGCTGATGAAGCGGCTGGCTGCACGGCTGCCGGGGGTGCAGGTGGAGTCCAGCGCGGTGCATGGGCTGGACCCGGAGTACGTGGAAGCGATGGGCTTCGCCTGGCTGGCGCAGCGGACGATGGACGGGCTGGCCGGCAACCTGCCGAGCGTGACCGGGGCGACGGGGCCGCGGATCCTGGGGGCGATACATCTGGCGTGAGGTGGTCATCCACGCATGGCGTGGATCTACCGGGAACGGCGGTCGAGCGTGGCTCGACGCTACATGGGCACTAATCGAAGCCCTGCCCTGCGGGCAGGGCCTGCAGGGCGGCGATGGCGTCGGAGAGCGCGTCCACTTCGGGATCGCCGAAGCCGGAGCGGACCTCCAGTTCACTGCTGAACAGGCCCTGCTCCAGCAAGGCGGCGCAGGTCTGTTCGTGGGTCCAGCCGCGGGCAACCACGACACGTCGGATACGTTCCAGCAGCAGCGGGTCCAGGTCCCGCAGCACAACGTCGGCCATGCTCACTTCCCCGTTCGCAAGGCACCGCCCCCTCGGCGCGTCGGGGGCGATGATCCCGCAGACCGGGCGGGCAGGCAATCAGGTGGCGCTTGCGGCCTGGCGACGACGCTGCTGCAGGATCAGCAGGGCGCAGAGGATCACCACCGGGATCGCCACCAGCGCGGTACCGACGAAGAACAGCGCGTAGCCTTCCAGCAGCGTCCGGCCCTGTGCGAGCGTCTGTACCGACCACCCCGAGAGCCCCTTGAGCGCCTTGCCGGGCATCGCGTAGAACGAACTCAGCAGCGCGTACTGGGTTGCGGTGTATCCGATGCTGGTCAGGCTCGACATGTAGGCGATCAGCGCCGTACCGGCGAAACCGCTGGCGAAGTTGTCGATTGCCATGGCCACCGCGAAATGGGTGGTGTCCGGGCCCGAATAGGCCAGCCAGGCAAACGCCAGGTTGGAGGCCGGACCCAGCACGGCACCCACCATCAGCGCCGCCAGCACGCCCCAGCGCACCGAGACCAGGCCCGCCGCAGCAATGCCGACGAAGGTCGCGACCAGGCCCACCGAGCCACGTACAGCGCCAACGGTGTCCTCGTCCAGGCCGAGATCGACGTAGAACGGGTTGGCCATCGGCCCCATGACGAAGTCGGCCATGCGATAGACGCTGATGGCCACCAGGATCAGGATCGCACCACTACGATGCTCGCGGACGAAGGCGATGAACGGCCCCGCCACGGCGTCGAACAGGCCCCGCGGCGTCCACAGCGAGGTCGCCTGAGCCTGCACGGCAGCCACTTCCCGCGCGGGCTCACGGGCCATGACCACGGCCACCACGCCAAGCGCCATGAGGACGGCCATGATCTCGTACGAGACCTGCCAGCCGACACGGGCCGCGATGATCAGGATCAGCGCATCGGTGACCAGCAATGCGGTGCGATAGCCAAGCGCCGAGGATGAGGTCAGCAGGCCCAGCTGCTCGCTGTTGTCAGCACTTTCAATGCGCCAGGCATCGATGACGATGTCCTGGGTGGCCGAAGCAAACGCCACGATCACGGCCATCACGCCGAACACGACGATGTGCTGCCAGGCGATACCCAGGAACTGGATCTGGCCCCCCTTGGGCTGGACCAGCGCCATGCCGACCAGGCCCACCACCACGACCAGCTGCGACAGCAGCATCCAGCCACGGCGGCGGCCAAAGCGACCGAACAGAGGCACGTCGGTCTTATCGACGATCGGCGCCCACAGGAACTTCATGGTGTAGGCCAGCCCGACCCATGACAGGAAACCGATCGTGCTCAGCTCGATGCCTTCCTTGCGCATCCAGAAGCCGAGCGTGTTGCCCACCAGATAGATCGGCAGGCCGGAACTGAAGCCGAGCAGCAGCATCGCCAGCACCTTGCGCTGGCTCAGGTTGGACACCACCTGCTGCCACGGCCGACGCGGCTTGGCAGCCTCGGTCACAGGTCGTAGTCCACGATGAACGGCGCGTGGTCGGAGAAGCGCTCGTCGCGGTAGATCGAGCAGCTGCGCAGGCGGTCACGCAGGCCCGGGGTGATGAACTGGTAGTCGATGCGCCAACCGACGTTGTTGGCGCGGGCAGCGCCGCGGTTGCTCCACCAGGTGTAGTCCTCGCCGGTGGGGTTGAGCAGGCGGTAGGCGTCAGCCCAGCCACGGCCGGCGGCGACATCGGTGGCCTGGCCATGGTCGGCGCACAGGGCATTGAGCCAGTCGCGCTCTTCCGGCAGGCAGCCGGAGTTCTTCTGGTTGGACTTCCAGTTCTTGATGTCCAGCGCCGAACGCACGATGTTCCAGTCGCCGCACAGCACGTAGTCGCGGCCGCTGCGCGCCCATTCCTCGAGGATCGGCCGCAGCCATTCCATCACTTCGAACTTGAAGCCCTGGCGCAGGTCGCCCGAGCTGCCCGACGGGATATAGAAGGAGACCACGCTGAGGTTGCCGTAGCGCGCCTCGATGTAGCGGCCTTCGTCGTCGAACGGGGCCCAGCCGAGCGAGGTGATCACCTGGTCCGGCTCGCGCTTGCTGTAGATCGCCACGCCGCTGTAGCCCTTCTTGGTGATGGCGTCGCGGTAGAAGCAGTGGTGGCCGTCCGGGCGGAACATCGGGTCGGTCAGCTGGTCTTCCTGGGCCTTGGTCTCCTGGATGCACAGGACGTCGGCGTCCTGGGACCGGAACCAGTCGAGGAAGCCCTTGGTTGCGGCGGAGCGGATGCCATTGGCGTTGAAACTGATGATGCGCATGCGGGGGACCTGCGGCGGGAAACCGGGCAAGCATACCGGTTGCCTGCGGGGCTGCGCAGTCCGCCAGGCCGGGCCGCGACACCCTTCACAGGGCCCCGGACGAGCGCGAAACGCCCAGCTGGATTAGGATTTGTGCTCCAAATGAAGATGAATCGAGTTTTGATGAGCGACCACCGCCACCGTTTCCTGCAGCTGGCCCTGACCGCCGACGCCCTGCGCTTCGGCCAGTTCACCCTCAAGTCCGGCCGGCTGAGCCCCTATTTCTTCAACGCCGGTCGTTTCGACTCCGGTTCGCTGCTGTCGCAGCTCGGCGCCTGCTACGCCGATGCCATCGATGCCACCGGGATCAAGTACGACGTGGTGTTCGGCCCCGCCTACAAGGGCATTCCGCTGGCCACCGCGATGGCCTGCGAGCTGGCCCAGCGTGGCCGTGACCTGCCGCTGTCGTTCAACCGCAAGGAAGCCAAGGACCACGGTGAAGGCGGCCAGCTGATCGGCGCCGACATGAACGGCAAGCGCGTACTGATCGTCGATGACGTGATCACTGCGGGTACCGCGATCCGCGAAGCGCTGGGCATCATCCGCGCCGCCGGTGGCACCCCGGCCGGCATCGTGGTGGCACTGGACCGCCAGGAGATCGCTTCGGAAACCGATCGCCGTTCGGCGGCGCAGTCGGTGGCCGAGGAAGCCGGCATTCCGGTGATCGCCGTGGCGTCGCTGGCCGACCTGCTTGATTTCGCCTCCGGCAACCCGGAACTTGTGGGTTACCGGCAGCCGCTGGAAGCCTACCGGGCCCAGTACGGCGTCCGTTCGATCCGCTGACCGACCCAGGGGAAAGGTCATGTCCCGAGTTCCTGCTGTGCTCTTTGCCGGCCTGCTGCTGGCCGTGCCGTTCACCGTACCGGCGCAGTCGCGCGACAGCGGCAAGACGGAAAAGAAGCTGTACTGCTGGAACGAGGGCAAGGAGCGGATCTGCAGTGATTCGCTGCCGGCCGACGCGGTCAACCATGCCCGCGAGGAGTTCAACGCGAAGAGCGGCCTGCGCAATGCGCAGGTCCAGCGCGCGTTGACCGACGAAGAGCGCGCCGCCGCCAGCACGGAGGCGGCGCAGCAGCAGCTGGACCTGATGGCCGCGCAGACCCGCCAGCGCACCGAGCAGGCGATGCTGACCACCTATGGCAGCGAGGACGACCTGCGCCGGGTGTTCGCCGAGCGCCAGGAAGTGCTGGACAACAACCTGAAGACCGCCGAGTACAACGTCACCAGCCTGCGTGAGTCGCTGGTGGCGCTGCTGGCGGCCGCAGGTGACCGCGAACTGGCCGGTGGCAAGGTGGCCGACAAGCAGGCCGAGGCGATCCGCCAGCGGCACGTGCAACTGCAGTCGCAGCAACGGCTGCAAGCCGGATTCCTGCAGCAGCAGCAGGCGTTGAAGGCCGAGATCGACAGCACCCTGCAACGCTATCGCGAGCTGAAGGGGCTGGTGCCGGCGGGCTGACCACGCTCCCGTCGCCGGGCATGGCCCGGCGCTACCCAGGGCCTGGTTACGGATCGGACCACGGAATTTATGCACTCTTTACGCGTCGGCCCGGTCCGGCGCGTAGTGCGTTTATGGGCGGCAGGACGACGATGACGGCCTGAGGTGGAGGGGTTCCACCAGGACGCTATTGCAATGTCCCCCTGGCTGTCGTTGTTGTGTGGCGTGCTGGTGCTGGTCGCCGCCGCCTATCTCCTTTATGTCGTGCTGCGGCCCGAGTCGTTCTGAGCGGAGCCGGCCATGACTGAGATGCTTGTGATTATTGCCGCCAGCCTGCTGCTGGCGTGGCCGCTGGGCCTGTACCTGGCCCGCGTGATGCGTGGCACGCCGATGAAGGTCGACGTGCTGTTCCACTGGATCGAGAAACCGCTGTACAGGGTGTTCGGGGTCGATCCGTCGCGCTCGATGTCCTGGCGCGGCTACGTGCTGGCCTTCGTGCTGAGCAACGTGGTGGTCGCGGTACTGACCCAGGCGGTGTTCATGACGCAGGCCTGGTTGCCGCTGAATCCGGACCAGATCCCGAACATGCGCTGGGACACCGCGCTGCACACGATGATCTCGTTCCTGACCAACACCAACCAGCAGCACTATTCGGGTCAGGCGCAGCTGTCCTACCTCTCGCAGATGACGGGCATCACCGGCCTGCAGGTGGTCACGCCGATGATGGGCCTGGCGCTGGCAGTGGCGACGCTGCGGGCGTTGTTCTCGCGTGCGCCGCAGGCTGCGGCGGCGACGGGTACCGGTGATGACCGCCAGGTGGCGGTGGGCAACTACTACGTGGACGTGGTGCGCCTGTGCGTGCGCTTCCTGCTGCCGCTATGCCTGGTGTGGACCCTGCTGCTGACCAGCCAGGGCGTGCCGTCGACGATGACCGGTGGGCCGCAGGCCACGCCGATCGACGCCAGCGCCGGCATGGCCGAACAGAAGCTGCCGCTGGGCCCGGTCGCGGCGATGGTCGCAGCCAAGCAGCTGGGCGCCAACGGCGGCGGCTGGTACGGCCCGAACAGCAGCTTCCCGCTGGAGAACCCGACCCCGCTGTCGAACGCGCTGGAAATCGTCGGCATCCTGTTGGTGCCGATGGCAGTGATCTTCATGATCGGTGCGTTCACCGGCCGACGTCGCTTCGGCGCCCTGGTGTTCAGCTGCATGCTGGGCATGTCGCTGCTTTCCACCGGCGCGATGATGTGGAGCGAAGGACATAGCGCCAGCGCCACCACGCCGCTGCTGATGGAAGGCAAGGAAGTGCGCTTCGGCGCCGATGGCACCGCGCTGTGGGCGGCGGTGACCACCCAGGTATCCAATGGCTCGGTCAACGGCATGCACGATTCGCTGGCGCCGCTGAGCGGTGGCATCGCGATGGTCAACATGCTGGTCAGCGCGATCTGGGGCGGCATCGGCTGTGGCCTGCAGCAGTTCATCGTCTATCTGCTGCTGGGTGTGTTCCTGGCCGGGTTGATGACCGGGCGCACGCCGGAACTGTTCGGCCGCAAGCTGGAGACGCCACAGGTGCGCCTGCTGGCCCTGCTGGTGCTGCTGCAGCCGATCACCCTGCTGGTGTTCACTGCGATCACCCTGGCCGTACCCGGCCTGGCGGGCACCTCCAACCCCGGCTTCCATGGCATCAGCCAGGTCTTCTACGAGTACGTCTCGGCCTACGCCAACAACGGCTCGGGCTTCGAAGGGCTGGGCGACGCCACGCTGTGGTGGAACCTGAGCTGCTCGCTGGTACTGCTGCTGGGCCGCTTCCCGCTGCTGATCATTCCGCTGGTGGTGGCCGCACAGCTGGCTGCCAAGCGCCAGGCCCCGGAGTCTGCCGGCAGCCTGCAGATCGAAACCCCGACCTTCGCCCTGACCCTGGTCTCGGTGATCGTCATCCTGACCGTGCTGCAGTTCATGCCGGCGCTGGTACTCGGCCCGATCGCCGACCACCTGAGCCTGGGACTGCACTAAGGACACCCTGATGAGTACCCAAGCAAGCTCAACCCGTAATACCCACGCAGCGCGCCCTGCCCTGCTGGATGGCGCCGGCCTGCGCCGTGCGCTGGTCGAAGCGGTTCTCAAGCTGTCGCCGATGCATCTGGTGCGCAGCCCGGTGATGGCGGTGGTGATGGCCGGCACGATCGTCGCCGCGATCGTCACCCTGACCGGCAACGCGCCGCTGGGCTTCGGCCTGGCGGTGACCGCGATCCTGCTGGTGACCGTGCTGTTCGGCAACTTCGCCGAAGCCGTAGCGGAAGCGCGTGGCCGTGGCCAGGCCGCGTCGCTGCGGCGTGCCCGCCAGGACCTGGTGGCGCGCCGGCTGGCGGCACCGCAGCCGGGTGCCGCCGAAACCCAGGTACCGGCCGCCGAACTGCGCCCCGGCGACCACGTGATCGTCAGCGCCGGTGAGCTGGTGCCGGCCGATGGCGAGATCGTGCAGGGCCTGGCCACCATCAACGAAGCGGCGGTGACCGGCGAATCGGCGCCGGTGCTGCGCGAGGCCGGTACCGACCGCTCCGGCGTGATCGGCGGCACCAAGGTGCTGTCCGACCAGATCATCGTGCGGGTGACCGCCGAACCGGGCCACAGCTTCCTGGACCGGATGATCGCGCTGGTGGAAGGCGCCAACCGCCAGAAGACCCCGAACGAGATCGCGCTGACCCTGCTGCTGGCGGCGATGACGCTGACCTTCCTGGTGGTGGTGGCAACGCTGCCGGCGATCGGCGCGGCCGTGGGCGTGCAGGTCGATCCGCTGCTGCTGATCGCGCTGCTGGTGTGCCTGATCCCGACCACCATCGGCGGCCTGCTGCCGGCCATCGGCATCGCCGGCATGAACCGTGCGCTGGCCGCCAACGTGCTGGCCAAGTCGGGCAAGGCGGTGGAGGTGGCCGGCGACGTCGACGTGCTGCTGCTGGACAAGACCGGCACCATCACCTACGGCGACCGCCAGGCCAGCCACTTCCATCCGCTGGCCGGCATCGATGCCAGCCAGCTGCGCGAGGCCGCACTGCTGTCTTCGCTGGCCGACCCGACCCCGGAAGGCAAGTCGATCGTGCGCCTGGCGCGCGAACAGGGCTGCGCTACCGCCGAACCGGACCACGCCGAGTACCTGGCGTTCAGTGCGCAGACCCGCATGTCCGGCGTGGACCTGGAACATGGGCGGCAGATCCGCAAGGGTGCCGCCGATGCGATCCGTGCCCACGTGCAGGCGCTGGGCGGCAACGTGCCGGCGGAACTGGCCGGGCGCGTCGAGCAGGTCGCGCGCAATGGAGCCACCCCGCTGGTGGTGGCCGAGGGCCGCCATGTGCTGGGCGTGATCGAGCTGTCGGACGTGGTCAAGCACGGCATGCGCGAGAAGTTCGCGCAGCTGCGGGCGATGGGTATCCGCACGGTGATGATCACCGGCGACAACCCGCTGACCGCCGCCGCGATCGCTGCCGAAGCCGGTGTCGACGACTACATCGCCGAGGCCCGCCCGGAAGACAAGCTGGCACGCATCCGCCAGGAGCAGGCCGGTGGCCGCCTGGTGGCGATGGTCGGCGATGGCACCAATGACGCGCCGGCGCTGGCCCAGGCCGACATCGGTCTGGCGATGAACTCCGGTACGCAGGCGGCGAAGGAGGCCGGCAACATGGTCGACCTCGATTCGGACCCGGCCAAGCTGCTGGCGGTGGTGGAAGTAGGCAAGCAGCAGCTGATCACCCGCGGCGCGCTGACCACCTTCTCGCTGGCCAACGACGTCTCCAAGTACTTCGCGATCCTGCCGGCGCTGTTCGCCGCGGCCGTTCCGACCATGGCCGCCTTGAACGTGATGCAGCTGTCGAGCCCGCGCAATGCGGTGCTGGCAGCGCTGATCTTCAACGCCCTGGTGATTCCCGCCCTGATCCCGCTCGCCCTGCGTGGCGTGCGCTTCCGCCCGGCCACTGCAACCGCACTGCTGCGCCGGAACATGCTGGTGTACGGCCTCGGCGGCGTGCTGCTGCCGTTCGCAGCGATCAAGGTAATTGACCTCCTTCTTGTCCTGGTATTCGGCGCATGAACCGTTCCGCTTCCACCTCCACCTCCCTGTCCCGCGAAGCAAAAGCCGAGGCCCGCGTGGCCAGCCTGCAGGACGGCGCCAGCTGGCGCCCGGCGATCGGCCTGGGCCTGGCCACCCTGCTGCTGGCCGGTGCGGTCTACGCCGGTATCGCCACCGGTTTTGCCGGCCTGGCCTACCCGACCCAGGCCGAGGGCAGCCTGCTGCGCGATGGCAACGGCCAGGTACGCGGCTCGGCATGGCTGTCGCAGCCGTTCACCGGTGACGGCTACTTCCAGGCACGTCCGTCGGCAGCCAACTACGACCCCATGGCCGCGGCCGGTTCCAACATGGCGCGCAGCAACCCGGCCCTGGCCGAGCGTGTTGCCGCCAGCACGGCTACAGTGGCCGCGCGCGAAGGTGTCGCCCCGGCGCAGGTGCCAGCGGACCTGGTCACCCAGTCCGCCGGCGGCCTGGATCCGCAGCTGTCGCCGGCGGCGGCACGCCTGCAGGTGGCACGCGTGGCACGTGCCCGCGGCCTGCCGGTGGAGCGCGTGCAGGCACTGGTGCAGGCGCATACCGAAGGGCGCCAGTGGGGCCTGTTCGGCCAGCCGCGGGTGAACGTGGTGACGCTGAACTTCGCGCTGGACCACGCGGCCAAGGCACCGTGATGCCGGCCTGCACCGGCTGCGCGCACAATGGCGGCCATGACAGCGGCACCCATGACTGATGCGCGTACCCGCCAGGCCGATGCCCTGGTCGAAGGCCTGCAACGCGAAGCCGGCGGCAAGCTGACCGTGTTCCTCGGTGCGGCGCCGGGCGTGGGCAAGACCTACACCATGCTGACCCGCGCACAGGAACAGCTGCGCCGCGGTGTCGACCTGGTGGTGGGCCTGGTGGAAACCCACGGCCGCGCCGATACCCAGGCGCTGCTGGAGGGCCTGCCACAGCTGCCGCTGAAGGCAGTGGCCTATCACGGCCACATCCTGCAGGAGATGGATCTGGATGCCGTGCTCGCACGGCATCCTGCGCTGGTGCTGGTGGACGAACTGGCCCACCGCAATGCGCCGGGCAGCCGCCATGAGCGGCGCTGGCAGGACGTGATGGAGCTGCTGGATGCCGGCATCGACGTCTGGACCACGGTCAACATCCAGCATCTGGAAAGCCTCAACGATGTGGTGATGCGCATCACCGGCGTGCGCGTGAGCGAGACCGTGCCGGACGGCGTGCTCGACCGCCTGCATGACATCGTGCTGGTCGACCTGCCGCCACGCGAACTGATCGCACGCCTGCAGCAGGGCAAGGTCTATGTGCCCGAACAGGCCGCGCAGGCGCTGCAGGCGTTCTTCTCGCCGTCCAACCTGACCGCACTGCGCGAACTTGCAATGCAGGAGGCCGCCGATCGCGTCGACAGCAGCCTGCGTGAGGCACGCGCTGCCCGTGGCGAGAGCAACCTGCCGCTGCGCCGCGGCGTGCTGGTGGCCGTTGATGGCCGCGGCCAGAGTGAATACCTGGTGCGCGTGGCGCGACGCATCGCCGAACGCCGCGACGCACCATGGACCGTGGTGACCGTGCAGGGACGACGCCAGGACGAGGCGACCCAGCGCGAGATCGATGCGGCCTTCGCCCTGGCACGGCGGCTGGGCGGCGACGCCGAGCTGCTGCACGGATCGAGCATCGCCGACGCCCTGCTCGACCACGCCGCGCACAACGGCGTGTCCACCCTGGTGCTGGGGCGGACCCGCGAGCGCCCGCTGGCGCGGATGTTCAACCGAACGTTGACCCAGCAGCTGATCCAGCGCGGCGCGCATTACGAGATCACCATCATCAGCACCCCGCAGGCACGTGCGCGCTCGCGCCGCGAGGGCCTGCTGCCGCCGGTGCGCGGCATCAGCTACGAACCGGCGCAGGCACTGATCGCCACCGCGTTGGCCTGTGCGGTGGCATGGCTGGCCGAACGCTGGGTGGGCATGGCCGACCTGTCGATGGTGTTCATCGTGGCGGTGGTAGTGGTGGCCGCGCGCACGCGCGCCAGCGTGGCGGTGATGGCGGCGATCCTGTGTTTCCTCGCCTACAACTTCCTGTTCATCGCGCCGCGCTTCACCTTCGCCATTGGTGCACGCCAGGGCGTGATCACCGTGTTCCTGTTCCTGGCCGCGGCACTGGTGGCCGGGCGCCTGGCCTCGCGCCTGCGCATGCAGGTGATCGCGCTGCGTGCAGCCAATCGCCATGCGCGTGCGCGCCAGCAGCTGGGCCGCCAACTGGCCAGTGCCGCCGGCAACGGCGAGGTGGCGCAGGCAGGTCGGCATGCACTGGAACAGGCGATGGACGTGCCGGCGTGGCTGCGGATCGGCGCCGATACCGCAACCGGTGGCCGCAGCCAGCCCGGCGACACCGACCTGGCCGCCGCCGACTGGGCGCTGCGCCATGGCCAGCCCAGTGGCCGCTTCACCGACACCCTGGCCGGCGCGCAGTGGTGGTTCCTGCCGTTGCTGGATGGCGAGGACCGCGCGATCGGCGTGGCCGGCCTGTACCTGCCAGGCGCACAGGCGCGCCTGCTGCCCGAACAACGGCAGCTGGCCGAAGCAATGGTCGATGACATCGCGCAGGCCGCGCTGCGCACGCGGCTGGTGGCCGAACTGGAGCAGGCGCACGTCAGCAACGAGACCGAGCGGTTGCGCTCGGCGCTGCTCTCTTCGGTGTCGCACGACCTGCGCTCGCCACTGGCGGCGATGATCGGCTCGGCCGACAGCCTGGCCAGCTATGGTGCGGCAATGGATACGGCCGATCGCCGTGCCCTGCTCGACACCATCCTGGTCGAGGGCGAACGGCTGGACCGCTACATCCAGAACCTGCTGGACATGACCCGCCTCGGCCACGAGGGATTGAAGATCAACCGCGACTGGATCGGCGTGGACGAACTGATCGGCTCGGCCGCACGGCGCCTGCAGCGCTACCAGCCGAAGGTGCGGCTGGAGCTGGACATTCCGGCCACGCTGGCGCCGATCTGGGTACACCCGGCGCTGGTCGAACAGGCGGTGTTCAACGTGATGGAAAACGCGGCCAAGTTCTCACCGCCGGATGCTGCCGTGCAGGTGCAGGCGCGTGAACTGGACGGCCAGCTGCGCATCGACGTGATCGATGCCGGCCCCGGCATTCCCGACGACGAGCGTGCGCGCATCTTCGACATGTTCTACAGCGTTGAACGTGGCGACCGTGGCCGCCATGGCACCGGCCTGGGCCTGACCATCTGCCAGGGCATGATCGGCGCGCATGGCGGCAGCGTGCAGGCGCTGCCCGGACGCGACGGTCGCGGTACCCTGATCCGCATCACCCTGCCCCTGCTCAAGCCAGCCTCCCACGATGAGCCCGACCCCGATTGATGCCAGCGTGCCGGCCGCGCGCGTGCTGGTGATCGATGATGAAACCCAGATCCGCCGGTTCCTGGACATCAGCCTGCGCGCGCAGGGCTACCAGGTGCGGCAGGCCGCCACCGGCCAGGAAGGCCTGCAGCTGGCCGCCAGCGAGGACATGGATCTGGTGATCCTGGATATCGGCCTGCCGGACATGGAAGGCCACGAGGTGCTGGAACAACTGCGGCAGTGGAGCCAGGTGCCGGTGATCATGCTGACCGTGCGTGCCGGCGAGGCGGAGAAGGTACGGGCGCTGGACACCGGCGCCAACGACTACGTGACCAAGCCGTTCGGCACGCAGGAGCTGATGGCGCGGGTGCGGGCGCTGCTGCGCACGCGCAGCGTGCCCAGTGATGGCACGCCGCCGGTATTCGACGATGGCCACCTGCATGTGGACCTGGTCCGCCGTGAAGTGGCGCTGGATGGCGAGCCGGTAGCGTTGACTCGCAAGGAGTACGCGCTGCTGTCGCTGCTGCTGCGCAACGCCGGGCGGGTGGTGACCCAGCCCCAGATCCTGCAGGAGATCTGGGGCCCGACCCACCAGCACGACACCCATTACCTGCGCATCCTGGTCGGCAAGCTGCGGCACAAGCTGGGCGATTCAGCGCTGGATTCGCGCTACCTGTTCACCGAACCGGGCGTCGGGCTGCGGTTCAAGGGGTGAAGGCGTGCCGACCAACGGTCGGCAACCACCAAAGCGAATCCGGAAGAGCATCCACGCATGGCGTGGATCTACTGTGTCGACCAAGGTCGACACCTACCAAGAGCAGTTCATTCCGTTCCGACAGATCGCGGAAATTGTCAGGGGTGGGGCGGTGTCGGAGTGCGGGGTGTCAGCCGCATGGGCCCGAGGCATGCCTCGGGCGGGTTGGGCAGGACGCCCAACCCCGGTCTTGCCGTGTGCGCAGGACAGCGCACACGAGCAAGCGGCGACCGAGCTTACATGGGTGAGGGGGACTTGCGGCGTCCCCGCACTCCGACACCGCCCCGCCATCTCGCGGATAGCTCGCTATTGATGTTGATGTTGATGTTGATGTTGCTGCTGCCGTTGCTTCGGCGGGTGCCGGGCGCAGCCCGGCCCCACCTCAGAACCCCAGCGGGGTGTCGCCCAGCACCGGTTGCAGCTGGCTGCGGAACAGCGCCTGGATGCGTTCCAGCGCCGCCTCGTCATTGCCCTCGAAGCGCAGCACCAGCACTGGTGTGGTGTTGGAGGCGCGCACCAGGCCCCAGCCATCGGAGAAGTCCACGCGCAGGCCGTCGATGGTCGACAGGCGACCGCCCACATATGGGTTGTCCGGCGACTGCGCCGCCGCCACCAGCATCGCCACCAGCGCATGCGGCGTGCCTTCGGCCACCGGCACCTTCAGCTCCGGCGTGGCCACCATCTCCGGCAGCTCTGCCAGTACCTCGTCCGGAGTCTCCTCGCGCTGGGCCAGGATCTCCAGCAGGCGCGCGGCCGCATACAGGCCGTCATCGAAACCGAACCAGCGCTCCTTGAAGAAGAAGTGGCCGCTCATCTCGCCAGCCAGCTCGGCATCGGTCTCGCGCATCTTCGCCTTCATCAGCGAATGCCCGGTCTTCCACATCAGCGGGCTGCCACCATTGCGCAGCACGTGGTCGGACAGCTTGCCGGTGCACTTCACGTCGTAGATCACCATCGCGCCCGGATTGCGCATCAGCACGTCGGCGGCGAACAGCATCAGCAGGCGGTCGGCATAGATGATCTTTCCTTCGCCGGTGACCACGCCCAGGCGGTCACCGTCGCCATCGAAGGCGACGCCGAGATCGGCACCGAAGCGCTTCACCGTCTGCACCAGGTCTTCCAGGTTGGCCGGCTCGCTGGGGTCGGGATGATGGTTGGGGAAGGTACCGTCGACATCGCAGTACAGCGGGATGACTTCCGCACCGATCGCTTCCAGCAGCTGCGGCGCGAGCGCGCCGGCCACGCCGTTGCCGGCATCGGCCACGACCTTCAACGGGCGGTCCAGCTGCACGTCGTCGGCGATGCGCTGGATGTAGTCGGCACTGACATCGCGCTGCTGGTAATCGCCCGGCTCGGCGGCCTGTACCAGGCGGCCTTCGACGATGCGCTGGTACAGATCGGTGATGGCATCACCGGACAACGTCTCGCCGCCGATGACCACCTTGAAACCGTTGTACTCGGGCGGGTTATGGCTGCCGGTGACCGCCACGCAGGTGCCGGTACGCAGATGGAAGGCGGCGTAGTACACGACCGGGGTCGGTGCCAGGCCGATGTCGATCACCGCGCAACCGGCGCGCCTCAGGCCCTCGGCCAACCCTGCGGCCAGTTCCGGGCCGGACAGGCGGCCGTCGCGGCCGATCACCACCTCGCGCAGGCCCTGCTCCAGGGCCACGGTGCCGATGGCCTGGCCGATCAGCGCCGCCGTTTTCGGCGTCAGTTCACTGCCAACCACGCCGCGGATGTCGTAGGCGCGGAAGATACCGGCCGCCAGTTCCTCGGCCGGAACCGGTGGCGGGGGCGGCGGTGCACTTTCAGTTGTGCTGGCCTCGGCCACCGGCGGCGGCGCCATCTGCAGGCTCTCGCTCAGGGTCGGGCCATGATCGGCTTCCGCCACGGTCGCCCGGCGCGGCAGCGGCAGCGACTTCGGCAGGCGGCCGCGCCCCACCACCAGCAGCACGGCGATGAACGCCAGCAGCAGCGCAACGATGGCGCTGGCCAGCGAACCCAGGCCCAGCGGACCAGGTTCGACATTGGGTACCGCGGCCACCAGCCGCAACGGCGTCCCCGGAATCGGCCGCGCCAATGCTTCGGCGCTTTCGGCCAGGCCGGCATCGCCCTGGGCGACGAGGTCATGCGCGCCCTGGCGCAGGCCAAGGAAACCGGCCGATGGCGCACTCACCTGGTCCAGCGGTGAGGTCAGCCGCAGCAATGGCTGGCGCACGTAGAGCACCGCCGGGCCGAGACTGCCCAGTTGAACCGGCGCTGCCAGGCCCAGGCGATTGCCACCGCCATCGCGGACCACGCGCAGGCTGGGCTTGCCTTCGGCCAATGCCGCTTCCAGCAGCGCCAATCGGGCATAGCCAAAGGCGGCCGGGTCGGCGTAGGCGTTGGCCAGATCGGCGGTCAGTACCTCGGCGTGCTCGACGCCGGTCCAGCTCTCGCGGACCGCGAGTGCCGCCGCAGCGGCATCACCGGCCTGCAGCGCCTGCTGCACGCGCTCGTTCTTCAGCTGCTGCTGCAGCTGCTTCAGCTGGCCGGCAGCGGCCTCCTGCAGGCCCTGCACGGCCTGGTCACGTGCAGCTTCCAGCGCCTGGCCGTTGGCCTCCTGGCGCCATTGCTGCACTGCGCTCCATCCGAACCAGCCGGCCAGCAGGATCAGCAGCACCCCCAGTAGTGGCGCACTGCGTCCCAACGACCGTCCCCGCTGTCCTTCCCCGATGCCGCTCATCGATGTCCCCTGTCAACGCACCCCGGTGTGGCCGAATCCACCCGTTCCCCGCACGCTGTCGGTGAAAGTATCCACCACCTGCAGGCTGACGCGGGCAATCGGCACGATCACCAGCTGCGCGACGCGATCGCCCGGCTCGATGGTGAAGGCCTCGCGGCCACGGTTCCAGACGCTGATCAGCAGCGGGCCCTGGTAATCGGCGTCGATCAGGCCGGTGCCATTGCCGAGCACGATGCCGTGGCGATGGCCCAGCCCCGAGCGCGGCAGGATCACCGCGCACAGGTTCGGGTCGGCAATGTGGATGGCCAGGCCGCTGGGCACCAGCGCGGTATCACCCGGCTGCAGGGTCAGCGCGGTATCCAGCGCCGCGCGCAGGTCCATGCCGGCGCTGGCTTCGGTGGCGTAGGCCGGCAGCGGCCAGCTGTCGCCGAAGCGCGGATCGAGCAGCTTGACCTGCAGCGGTTGGGAAGTGAAAGCCTGGGTCATGCCTGGAGTCTCCGCGCGATCAGCGCCAGCAGTTGTTCGGCCAGCTCGCGCTTGGAGGTGGCCGGAAATACCTGTTCACCGTCCTGCCAGAAGGCCGTGGCGGCATTGTTGTCGCTCTCGAAACCGCCGCCGCTGATGCCGACCTGGTTGGCGATCACCAGGTCCAGGCGCTTGTCGACCAGCTTGCCACGCGCGTATTTCTCCACGTCGTGGGTTTCGGCGGCAAAGCCGACCACCAGCTTCAGCGACTGCGTCTGCGCAGCCACCTCGGCAAGGATGTCCGGCGTGCGCACCAGCTCGATCACCAGCGACTGGCTGTCGGCGGTCTTCTTCAGCTTCTGCGGCGCGACCTGGCGCGGCGTGTAGTCGGACACTGCAGCGGCACCGATATAGATGTCGGCCGGCAGCGACTTCAGCACGGCATCGCGCATCTGCGCAGCCGAGCGCACGTCGACGCGCTGCACGCCAAGCGGCGTCGGCAGCTGTACCGGGCCGCTGACCAGCACCACCTGTGCGCCCATCGTCGCTGCGGCCGCGGCCAGGGCAAAGCCCATCTTGCCGCTGCTGCGGTTGCCGACATAGCGCACCGGATCGATGTCTTCATAGGTCGGGCCGGCGCTGATCAGCAGGCGCAGGCCCTGCAGCGCGCGGGTTTCCGGCGCGGCAACGGACGCGGCGCTGCTGCCATTGGCGGCCAGCGCGGCCACGATGTCGCCCGGTTCGGCCAGACGCCCCGGACCGGACTCGCCTTCGGCCAGCGGGCCATCGACCGGGCCGATCACCTGCGCGCCGCGCTGGCGCAGCAGGGCGATGTTGGCCTGGGTGGCCGGGTGCAGCCACATGCGATGGTTCATCGCCGGGCAGATCGTCAACGGCGCGGTACTGGCCAGGCACAGCGTGCTGACCAGGTCATCGGCATGGCCCTGGGCCAGCCGGGCCAGCAGATCGGCGGTTCCCGGGGCAACCACGATGCGGTCGGCCCAGCGCGCCAGCTCGATGTGGCCCATGGCCTGTTCGGCGGCGCTGTCCCACAGCGTGGTGCGGGTGGGCTGCCCGGACAGGGCCTGGAAACTGAGCGGAGTGACGAACTGCTGGGCACCGGCGGTCATCGCCACCTGCACCTGGGCACCGGCGTCGCGCAGGCGCCGCACCAGTTCCAGGGCCTTGTAGGCCGCGATCCCGCCTCCGACGCACAACAGCAGTTTCTGACCTTCCAGCGCGCGGGCCTGCGCGGGGGAAGCGTTGGGGGAGTCAGCCACCTGGAATTCCTGTGCAAACGAGGGCGCTAGCTTACCCGATGGTCGGTAATGTCCCGGTGCAGGGTGCACATAGCGGACAGCTATCAGTAGATGGAGCGCGCTGCGCCTGACCCTGGGCTAGCCGGGCATCGGTTTCGGACCTTTCCTATACCTCTACGGGTCTGCGCTTTTGCAGAATCAGGCATTGGCTGCCGTCTGCCGTGGCCTGTTCGACCTTCGAGGAGCCTCGTGCATCCACGCATCATCATTGCCGACGACCATCCCGTGGTCCTGCATGGCATCCGTATCGTGCTGCAGACCCACCTGATGGACATCGTCGGCAGTGCACGTGACGGCGCCCAGCTGCTGGAGCTGGTGGACCACCACGACTGCGATGCGGTGCTGACCGACCTGTCGATGCCGGGTGACGGCCCGGACGGTCCAGAGCTGATCGACGCGCTGCGCGTGCGTCACCCCAGGCTGCCGGTGGTGGTGCTGACCGGCGCCCGCCATCCCGGGCTGCTGGACGGACTGCTGCGCGAGGGCATCAGTGGGCTGGTCGACAAATGCGCCGATTTCGCCGAACTGCCGCAGGCACTGAACGCCGCACTGGCCGGGCAGGTCTTCGTCTCCCAGCAGCTGCGCCACCACCTGCAGGCGCGCGACCTGCTGTTTCCACGCGAACCGTCGCCGCTGTCGGCGCGGGAACAGGAAGTGCTGGATCTGCTGGCGACCGGGCTCAGCGTGAATGCCGTCGCCGAACGCTGCGGGCGCAGCCCGAAGACCATCAGCCGGCAGAAGGCCGAAGCAAAGCGCAAGCTGGGCCTGCAGAACAACCAGGAACTGTTCGACTATCTGCAGACCCGACGCGGGTGAGGCATCGTCCGACCCGGTGCTGCGGTATGCACCGATGGGAGCCGTCACGCAGGCTGGCGATGATGCAGGCATGCCCATCCATGACTGGCCCGAACAGGAACGCCCCCGCGAGAAGCTGATCGCGCGCGGGCCCACGGCACTTTCCGACGCCGAACTGCTGGCCCTGTTTCTCGGCTCCGGGTTCGGTGGCCGCGATGCCGTGCAGACCGCGCGCGACCTGCTGCAGGCGCACGGCCCGTTGCGGGTGCTGCTGGACCGCCCCGCGCGTGACCTGGCCCGCCTGCCCGGGCTCGGCCCGGCGCGCAGCTGTACGCTGGCTGCCGGGCTGGAACTGGCCCACCGCTACCTGGCTGCCGAGCTGGAACACGGCGAAGCGGTCGGCAACAACCCGGCCGCGGTCGGCCGCTATCTGCAGCACCGCCTGCGGGGGCAGGCCCGGGAGATCTTCATGGCCCTGTTCCTGGACAACCGGCACCGGCTGATCGCCTGCGAGGAGCTGTTCCACGGCACCATCAACGCCGCACCGGTCTACCCCCGCGAAGTGGTGCGGCGCGCCCTGCTGCACAACGCGGCAGCGGTGATCCTCAGCCACAACCACCCTTCCGGCGACCCGGAACCCTCCAGCGCCGATACCCGCATCACCGACGAACTGCAGCAGGCACTGGCGATGGTGGACGTGCGCCTGCTGGACCACTTCGTGGTCGGTGAGGGCCGCCCCGTTTCGTTTGCTGAACGAGGCCTGCTGTCGCCGCCCCAGCCCCGCCTGTTCGGCTGAGCGCCTGCCCTCCAGGCGCCATCGGTCGCCCCCACAGGCAGGTTTCGGTCAGCGTGGCCGCTGGTATCTGCGCTAAAATGGGCGATTCCGCCGCTCATTCTCACAGCAGGCCTCGTGAAAAATCTCCTCCGCGCCCTGATCAGCCAAGGCATCGAAGCCTTGCGCGCCAATGGCACCCTGCCCGCCGACTCCCTGCCGCCGGACTTCGTGGTCGAGCGCCCGAAGACCCGCGACCACGGCGACTTCGCCACCAACGCCGCGATGCTGCTGGCCAAGGCCGCGCGCAGCAATCCGCGTGCACTGGCACAGGCGCTGGTCGAGGCACTGCCGCGCAGCGAGGACGTCAGCAAGGTCGAGATCGCCGGCCCCGGCTTCATCAATTTCCACCTGGCGCCGGCCGCGTACCAGCGTGAAGCCGCGTCGGTCATCAAGGAAGCCCACGACTACGGCCGCAACCTGTCCGGCAATGGCCGCACGGTGGGCGTGGAGTACGTGTCGGCCAACCCGACCGGCCCGCTGCATGTCGGCCATGGCCGCGCGGCGGCGATCGGCGACTGCGTGGCGCGCGTGCTCGACGCCAACGGCTGGAACGCCAAGCGTGAGTTCTACTACAACGACGCCGGCGTGCAGATCGAGAACCTGGCGCTGTCCACCCAGGCGCGGATCAAGGGCATCGCGCCGGACCAGGATGGCTGGCCGGAAGGTGGCTACCGCGGTGAATACATCGCCGACGTCGCCCGCGCCTACATGGCCGGCGCCAGCGTCGATCTGGAAGGCAGCACCGTGGTCGGTGCCAAGGACCCGGACGACATGCAGGCGATCCGCCGCTTCGCTGTGGCCTACCTGCGCAACGAGCAGAATCTGGACCTGGCCGCGTTCGGCGTCGACTTCGACATCTATTTCCTGGAAAGCTCGCTGTACGCCGACGGCAAAGTCGCCGAAGCGGTCGCCAAGCTGCAGGCCTCGGGTCATACCTATGAAGAAGGTGGCGCGCTGTGGCTGCGCAGCACCGACTTCGGTGACGACAAGGACCGCGTGATGCGCAAGTCCGACGGCACCTTCACCTACTTCGTGCCGGACGTGGCCTACCACCTGTCCAAGTGGCAGCGCGGCTACGAGCGCGCGATCACCGAGCTCGGCGCCGATCACCATGGTTCGCTGGCACGCGTGCGCGCCGGCCTGCAGGCGATGGAAGTGGGCATCCCGCAGGGCTGGCCGGAGTACGTGCTGCACCAGATGGTCACCGTCATGCGTGGCGGCGAGGAAGTGAAGCTGTCCAAGCGTGCCGGCAGCTACTTCACCCTGCGCGACCTGATCGAGGAGGCCGGCCGCGATGCCACCCGCTGGTTCCTGATCGCGCGCAAGCCCGATTCGCAGCTGACCTTCGACATCGACCTGGCCCGCCAGCAGAGCAACGACAACCCGGTGTTCTACGTGCAGTACGCGCACGCCCGCGTCTGCAGCCTGCTGCGCCAGGCACAGGAGAAGGGCCTGGTGTACGAACAGGGCAATGGCCTGGCCAACCTCGGACGCCTGGCCGACGACGCCTCGCTGCTGCTGATGAACGAGATCTCGCGGTACCCGGAAGTGGTGGAGGCGGCCGGCGTGGCGCTGGAACCGCATCTGGTGGCGCAGTACCTGCGTGAATTGGCGCACGCGTTCCACACGTGGTATCACGGGACGCCGGTGCTGGTGGAAGACGCTGCGGATCGCAACGCCAAGCTGACCCTGGCCTGCGCCGCGCGCCAGGTGCTGGCCAACGGCCTCGAACTCCTGGGCGTCAGCGCCCCGGAAAAAATGTAAGCATCAGGAGACGCAGTACACATGGCAGCACGACGCGGCAAAAACCAGGCACGACGCAACAGCAGCAGCCAGGGCACACCCGGATGGGTGTGGCTGGTCGCTGGCGTGGCGATTGCGGCCGTGGTGTTCCTGGCGGCGCCGAACCTGTTCAAGGGCGAAGGCGATGGCTTCCTGCGCGCCGGTCCGCAGCCGAACCCGAACGCGCAGCCTGCCCCGGTCGCTGATGCCGACAGCGATGTCGGCACCCAGCCGGCCGCGCAGCCGGCCACGCCGAAGCCGGCCGAACCGGAAAAGCCGGCCGCCACCCAGTACGACTTCTACACCCTGCTGCCGGGCAAGGAAGTTGAAATGTCCGACGCCGAGCTGGCTGCCAGCGCGCGTGCTGAAGACCAGCGCCGGGCCAAGGCTGAAGCGCAGCGCGCGCAGGCGGCACTGGAAGGCAAGCCGGTTCCGCCGCCAGCGGCTACCGCGCCCGCACCGACGGCAACCGCCAGCGTGGCCAGCACCGCGCCGGTGACCGCCACCAGCCGTCCGCTGCCGGCACCGCTGAGCGAACGACCGGCTGCGGCAACGCCTCCGGCCAGCACGCCGACGGCGTCGACCAGCACCGCCGCCACTCCGGCAGCGCGTGCGGAAACCGCGCCGACCGCGGCCACTACCCCGGCCGCTGCGGCACCGGCTGCCGCCGACAATGCCCGCTACATCCTGCAGGCAGGTGCGTTCGGTGCCTCCGGCGATGCCGAAGCGACCAAGGCCAAGCTGGCGATGATGGGCCTGGCGGCACGCGTGGAATCGGCGCAGATCAACGGCAAGACCGTGTACCGCGTGCGCATGGGGCCGTATGGCAGTGCAGGTGAACTGTCTGAAGCCAAGCAGAAGCTGGATGGCACCGGCCTGCAGGCGATGGCGATCAAGGCGCAGTGAGCCTGCCGAAGTGAATGAAAAAGCCGGGCACAGCCCGGCTTTTTTTTGTCTGTGTAGAGTCGAGCTTGCTCGACTGCCGTTCAAAGCAGTCGAGCATGGCTCGACTCTACAAATGACCGTCAGCCTTCGCGGGCGACCTGGAAACCGGCGAAGGACTGGCTGACCGGCATCAGTTCCAGGCGATTGATGTTCAGGTGCGGCGGCAGCGTGGCCACCCAGAAAATCTGTTCGGCGATGTCTTCGGCGGTCATCGGGTTGGCGCCGGTGTAGAGCTTGTCCGACGCTGCCTGGTCGCCATGGGTACGCACCACGGTGAACTCGGTTTCGGCCATGCCCGGCTCGATCGTGGTCACGCGCACGCCGGTGCCGTGCAGGTCCGAACGCAGGCCGAGCGAGAACTGGCTGACGAAAGCCTTGGTGCCACCGTAGGCATTGCCGCCCGGGTACGGGTAGACACCGGCCACCGACGAAATGTTGATGATTGCGCCCTTGCGCTCCACCAGCTGCGGCAGCAGGCGGTGGGTCAGCGTCACCAGCGCGGTGATGTTGGTGTCGATCATCGTGGTCCAGTCCGACAGCTTGGCGCTCTGTGCCGGCGCGGTGCCCTGCGCCAGGCCGGCGTTGTTGACCAGCAGATCGATCTCGCCAAACGCCGGCGGCAGTGCCAGCAGCGCCGCTTCCATCGCCACCGGATCGCGGATGTCGAAGGCGGCGGCATGCACCACGTCCTTGCCGTAGCGCTCGACCAGCGGCTGCAGGCGTTCAGCGCGGCGGCCGGTGGCGATCACCTTCCAGCCCGCCTGGGCGAAGCGGTGGACGGCGGCGGCGCCGAAGCCGGACGTGGCGCCGGTAATCAGGACAGTGCGGGTCATCAGGCAACTCCAGGGGGAAAAACCAGACCCCCATTCTGGCACCGTCGGCCGGGGGTTGCGTTGCCTGATCGGCCAGATCCGGCCCCACCTGTCGGGGTGACCGGTACAATTGGGCCCATGATCAACAACGATGTCCTGCGCAGCGTGCGCTACTCCCTGGACCTGGGCGACCACCACGTGGTGACCCTGTGCCAGATGGCCAACCCGGCCTTCGCCGTGGATCCGGAACAGGTGAAAGCCTGGCTGCGCCGCGAGGACGAAGCCGGTTTCGAAGCGATGAGCGACAGCGCGCTGGCGCACTTCCTCGACGGCCTGATCGTGCACCTGCGCGGTCGCGATGAGAGCCAGCCGCAGCGTGCGGTGGAAACCCGCATCGACAACAACCTGGTGCTGAAGAAGCTGCGCGTCGCCTTCCAGCTGCGCGACGTCGATCTGATGGAGATCTTCGCCAGCGCCGGCTTCAACGTCTCCAAGTCGGAAGTGGGCGCCTTGTTCCGCCAGCCCGGGCACACCAACTACCGGCGCTGCCTGGACCAGATGCTGCGCAATTTCCTCAAGGGCCTGAGCCTGCGCCTGCGCGGCTGAGCACGGCCTCGACGAACGCCCGCGCCGCCGGTGTCGGCAGTCGCTGCCAGACCAGGTGCACGCGGCGGGTCGGGGTCGGCTGCAGCGGAATCTGTACCACCCCCTGGAACCCGTCGGCGATCAACGCTGGCACGATGCCAACCGCCAGCCCATGGCGGACGAAGCGCTCGATCAGTTCCATCAGATTGACCTCGAAGCGCACCGTGTGCGGCAGGCCAGCGGCAGCGAAGGCATCGTCGGTCTGCCGTCGCGCACCGGTGCCGCGCGGAAAGTCGACCAGCGCCTCGTCCTGCAGTTCGGTCAATGGCAGCCGCTTGCGGCGGGCCAAGCGGTGTGACGGCGCCAGCACCGCCACCAGGTCTTCTTCCTGCAGCATCTGGTGGCAGACCCCGTCCAGCCCTGCCGACGGCGCCAATCCGACCAGCGCCACGTCCAGCTCTCGCGACTGCACCTGCGCGATCAGGTCCTCGCTCTTGTCGACCCGCAGCTGGAACTCCACCTGCGGGTGCGCCTGCTGGAAGGCCGCCAGCATCGCCACCACATCGATGCCGGTCAGCGAGGAGATCTGCCCGATCGCCAGCAGGCCACGCACCTCGCCAGTGACGGCGGCCACGTCGGCGCGCAGGTGGCGCAGGCTGGCCAGCACCTGGCGTGCATGCACCAGCAGCGCCTCGCCGGCGGCGGTGGCCCGCACCTGCCGCGGCAGGCGCTCGAACAGCGTTGTGCCCAGTTCCTGCTCAAGATGGGCGATCTGGTGACTGAGCGCGGACTGCACCACGTGGCAGCGCTCGGCGGCGCGGGTGAAGTTGCCCTCCTCGGCCAGGGCGACGGCGAACTCGAGCTGCTTGAGATTCACGCAACCATCTCATTTCCAGATGACAGGGATGATGATGATTCATTTCCATCATGACTGCAGCAGGCGGACACTGTGCTCCCCCGCTTCCTGGAACACCGCGTGAGTCCGTCCCTTCCCCCTCTGCACCGCTGGCAGGTGCTGCTGATGTCGGTGGCTACCGGCGTGGCCGTGGCCAGCAACTACTATGCGCAGCCGCTGCTGCACACCATCGCCGATGCCTTCGGTGTGCCGTTCGGCCAGGTCGGCATGGTGGTCACTGCCGCACAGCTGAGCTATGCCGCCGGACTGATCCTGCTGGTGCCGCTGGGAGACCTGTTCGAACGCCGCCGCCTGATCGTGGTGATGAGCCTGTTGTCGGCAGGCGGGCTGGTGATCAGTGCCTGTGCACCATCGCTGGCCTGGTTGCTGGTCGGCACCGCGATCACCGGCCTGTTCTCGGTGGTGGCGCAGGTACTGGTGCCGTTTGCGGCCACGCTGGCCGCGCCGGAACATCGTGGCCGCGTGGTCGGCACATTGATGAGTGGCCTGCTGCTGGGCATCCTGCTGGCGCGCACCGTGGCCGGCCTGCTTTCCAGCCTGGGCGACTGGCGCCTGGTGTATGCGATCGCCGCCGGCACCCTGGTGCTGACCGCGCTGGCGCTGCAGCGCGGCCTGCCGCGATTCCACCACAGCGCCGGCCTCGGCTATTTCGCATTGCTGCGCTCGATCGGCGTGCTGTTCGTGCAGGAGCCGGTGCTGCGCCAGCGCACCCTGCTGGGCGCCTGCAGCTTCGCCATGTTCGCGATCTTCTGGACGCCGCTGGCGTTCCTGCTGGCACAACCGCCCTACGCCTACAGCGATGCCACCATCGGCCTGTTCGGGCTGGTCGGTGCCGCCGGCACGCTGGCTGCGGGCCTGGCCGGGCGCATGTCCGACCGCGGCCAGACCGGGCGTGCCACTGCCATCGCACTGATGCTGTTGCTGCTGTCGTGGCTGCCGTTGGGGCTGTCGGCACACTCGCTGCTGGCGCTGCTGGCCGGCGTGGTGGTGCTGGACCTGGCCGCGCAGCTGCTGCACGTGAGTAACCAGAACCTGATCTACGCACTGCAACCGGCAGCGCGCAACCGCCTCAATGCCGGCTACATGACCGGCTACTTCATCGGCGGTTCGCTGGGTTCGCTGCTGTCGGCGCAGGTCTACCAGCGCTTCGGCTGGACCGGCGTCTGCGTGGCCGGTGCTGCGGTGGCCATGCTGGCCCTGCTGCTGTGGCTGCCCGGCGCGCTGCGCGCGCGCCAGGCTTCGGTGACTGACTAGAAGCTGCCCTGCAGCGCCAGCTCCCAGCGTCCGCCGGCATTGCCCGGAAACAGCCGCTTCGCTGCGTTGTCGGTGTCATGCACGGTGGCGCGCAGTTCCCATGCCGGGGGCAGCGAGGCGATGGCACTGAGCTGGCCATGCAGGTAATCAGGCCCCTGTGCGGTGGCCAGCCAATACTGGCCCACCGCCGCTTCGAGGCGGAACCGCTCGTGCAACGGCACCCGCACACCCAGCTGGGCGTAGGTGCCGCGATGGCCGCCCGCCAGCGCGTCGTTGGAATGCGCCAGCTGCAGCCAGGCGCGCTGCTTCCAGGTCACGGTGGTATTGAGCTCGGTCCAGTCCAGCGCGCGGCCGGTGCCCGGGTACACGTAGCGGGTCAGGTTGGCATCCAGTGCCCAGTCCGGTGCCAGTGCACCACTCCAACCGGCCACCAGGTCAAACTCGCTGCGCGCGCCGTTGTCCGGCTTGAACGATACGTTGGACCCCCACACGCTGGCGTACCAGCCCGATGGGATCGAGACCTTCGCGCCGGCCTGCACCGCCGGGTCGCCGTCGCTCTGCGAGCTGCCGCGCCACACGTAATCGCTGGTCAATGCGGCACTGCCACTCACCTGCACCTGCGCCTGGGCGGTGCCGATGCCGAGCAGCCCTGCCAGGGCGGCCACCACTGCCGCCATCATCCCCTTGCTGTTCACTGCACTGTGTTCCTCGTCGAAGGCGGTCACGCCGCCGGGACCGCAGTGTCGAGGCGGTGGCCGTAACGGATCGAGGGTGCTGCCGGGCCCGTGGCGCAAATTCGGCGTAAATACCGCGGACCGGGGCCACATGCCAGCAGCGCGGTATCATGGCGCCCTGTTTCCAGGAACCAACCGCGTGGACGCCATCCTGACTCCGGTATCGATCGGCGAGCTGATCGACAAGATCACCATTCTCGAGATCAAGGCCGAGCGCATCGACGATGCCGCCAAGCTGAGCAACGTGCGCACCGAGCTGGACGGCCTGCTGCCGTTGCTGCAGCTGCAGCTGCAGGCTCAGCCGGCGCTGGCCGTGCTGAAGCAGCAGCTGAAGGCGATCAACGAGCGCATGTGGGACATCCAGGACCAGCTGCGCGACAAGGAAGCGGCCCAGGTGTTCGACGATGCCTTCATCCAGTTGGCGCGTGGTGTCTATGGCACCAATGGCGAGCGCGTGCAGGTGAAGAACGAGATCAACCGCGTGGCCGGTTCGGCCCTGGTGGAAGAAAAGCAGTACCAGGGCGAGTAACGCCACCTCAATCAGCGTCGATCAGATGGCGGAAGCGGAACAGCTCGCCATCGTTGCGGATGCCCAGCTTGCGGTACGCCGCTCGCTTCTGCGTGCTGATGGTGCTGGCTGCACGCCCACTGCGGCGTGCCATCTCGCCGGTGCTGCAACCGCGCAGCACCCACTGCAGGACGGTGCGCTCGCGGGTACTCAACCGTGGTGAACGCATGGACTGCTGGCGCTGCCGACGGGACTGGTTCAACTGTGCACGCAGCTCCGGCGGCACGAAGCGCCCGCCACGGGCAACCACGCTCACTGCCCGCAGCAGCATCTGCGGCGCGCAGGCCTTGGACAGGAATCCGCGCGCACCGGCCTGCAGGGCCAAGGACACGACACCCGCGTTGCAGTGTGCGGACAGCACCAGGATTGGCACTGCCGGCCAGTGGCGTGATAGGTGCCGCAGCAGTTCCAGGCCTTCGCCGCTGTCACCGATCGGCAAGGCGTCGACCAGCAGCAGATCGATCGCGGCCGCCTGCTGCTGCAGGCGCTGCAGCAGATCACCGCTGCGGCCGTAGCTTCCATCCACCTGCAGGCCCGCCTGCCGGGCCAGGACTTCCTGCACGCCATGCCGCAACAGCGGGTGTGGATCCAGCAGCAACAGGCGGCAGGGAGAATCGCGGGGCGACGGAAACGTGGGCATCGTTGCATTCCTGCAGAACAGGCCACTCACCCTAGGGCGCAGCCGACGCCTGCGGAATCCAATTCGTTGCAATGCCGCCCTTCCGCCGCGACACGGTCAGGTAGCGTTTGCCCAGCCGGAAACGCAACAGGCCCGGCATGGGCCGGGCCTGTCGAGGCATCTTCGGCGCGCAGGCGCGCCGAAGAAGCAATTACCAGCTGAAGCGCGGGCCGACGGTGTATTCCTTGTCGCCGTCGCGGTTCATCTTCAGCTCGCCGTTCAGGCCCCAGTTCTGGTTCAGCTTGACCTGACCACCCAGGCGGCCGTACCACTGGCCTTCCGGATTGATGCCGTGCTTCTTCGAGAAATCTTCGTAGCCGACCATGCCGTAGACTTCGGCGTGGGCACCGAAGGCGGTGCGGATACCGGCTTCAGCGCTGTAGCCATTGAAGTCCAGGCCGTGCTTCTGGTCGCGCTTCTGGTAAGCAACGCGGGCAACGAAGTCGGTGGTCGGGGCGATTTCAACGTTGTAGCCGGCGCCGATCTTCCACTGGTCCAGCTTGATGTTGGTGTGGTCGATTTCCTGGCGGCTGTACTCACCGAAAGCGTGGAAGTTCGGCAGGAAGCCGTACGAACCCTTCACGCCCCAGCCGTCGGCCTTGAACGCGTCGATGTCGGTCTTGGCGTAGTCGGCTTCGGCGTAGTTGTACGACAGGTTCTCAGCAGCCGAGGCGGTGAACGGCAGGGCAGCGGCCAGGGCCAGAGCAATCAGCGAATTCTTCATGGGGGTACACCTTTACTTTCTTATGGTGTGCAGCAGCGCCAGGGCGCCATCGCATCGGGAATGTAAATTCTCCGTTATTCGCCACAACGCTCCCTGAAAACAGCGGTCTTCGCATTGCTGAATTTTTTGCCTTGATTCAGGCTGTCTCTGGCATACGCGCGCGGCGCGCGTGCATTTGTGATTCGTCGTCGATTGCAACAGGAGGTTGCCTTGTACGTTTCCGATCCGCCGCTGATGCCTGTTCGCGCCGCGCTCCTGGCATGCGCGGCCCTGTTTCCGACCCACGCTGCGCACGCACTGCAGGCCGCTGACTACCAGCGCGCCGAACGCGTGCATGACAGTCACCTTCGCGGTGCGCTGCGCAATGCTTCGGTGCTGCCCCACTGGCTGGCCGATGGGCGCTTCTGGTACGAACGCGAAACCACGCAGGGCCGGCGCCAGGCGGTACTGGTCGATCCAGTCCAGGCCACACGCCAGATCCTGTTCGAACCCGATGCGCTGGACGCTGCGGTTGTACCTCTCGGTGCCAGAGGACCACGCCTGCGCTTGAGCAGCGTGCAGGTACTGGATGAAGGCCTGCGCCTGCAGTTCAACGGCGAGGCGGCGATCAGCTGTCAATGGCCACGCCTGCAGTGCGTGCGTTCGCAGGATGCAGCGCCAGCGACCGATGCACTGCCATCGCCCGGCGGTGATGCCTGGCTGCAGGTACGCGATCACAACCTGTGGCTGCACTCGCCCGGAACGGCAGCACGAGCGCTGACCAGCGGCGGTGAATCCAATCATGGCTATGGCGTGCTGCCGGACTTCACCCTGCGCGGCATTCCCCGCCGTCAGGGCCGGATGCCGACGCGGCCGTTCGCGGTCGGCTGGTCACCGGACGGCCGCTACGTGGCCGGCATCCGCTACGACGAACGCGCGCTGCAGGACTACCCCTATCTGGAAAGCAGCCCGGCCAACAGCGCGCGGCCGCGCGTGCATACGGTGAAGCTGGGGGTGCTGGGTGACACCCGGCAGGTGCGCGACAGCGTGTATGTGGTCGACACCCGCAATGGCCAGCAGCATGACATCGCCTTGCCGGAAGGCTGGAACACCCTCAGCGAAGCCGGCGTACTCGGCTGGGACGGCGACCGGTTGTATGCCGTGATCGCGCACTTCGGCGCACCGCGCAGGCTGCGTCTGCTGGAGATCGATGCCAACAACGGTGCGTTGCGCACGGTTCTGGAAGAAGCCAGCGACACCCGCCTGCAGCTCAACGTGTATTCCTACAACCGGCCAGCGGTGGCCATCCTGCCCGGCCAGGACGCGGCTGTATGGTTCTCGCAGCGCGATGGCTGGGGCCATCTGTACCGGGTGCGCCTGTCCGACGGCAAAGTGCTGCGCCAGCTCACCGGCGGCCAATGGGCGGTGCGTGACCTGCTGGGCGTAGATGCGGCAGGTGGCTGGGCGTACTTCAGCGCCGGCGGCGTCCACGGTGGCGACCCCTACGTGCGCGGCCTGTACCGGGTATCGCTGCAGGGTGGACCGGTCCAGCGCCTGGCCGCCGATGGCAACGACCATCTGGCCGATGCCGGCACCGGCGCGTTGTTCGGCGGGCGCGCCCCCCAGGCGCTGTCGCCTGGCGGTGGCTATCTGGTGGATACCGTTTCCCGTCTCGACCAGCCACCACGCACCGTGCTGCGGGCCAGCGATGACGGCCGTGAAGTGATGGTGCTGGAAACAGCCGATAACAGCGCGATCGTTGCTGCCGGCTGGCGCCCCCCACGGCGCGAGCGGCTGCTGGCCGCCGATGGGCGAACGCCGATCTTCGCCACCGTCTACATGCCCCGCGACTATCGCGATGACGGCCGCTTTCCGGTGATCGACGCGATGTACGGTGGCTCCTTCGTCAGCAATGCGCCGGTGACCTACGCCGAGGCGGTGTCCGCCTTGAATCCGGTGTCACGCGCCAGCCTGACCGAACTGGGCTTCGTGGTGGTCAGCATCGACGCGCGCGGCACCGGTGGCCGCGACAAGGCGTTCCATGACAGCAGCTTCCTGCACGGGGCAGATGTGCAGCTGGATGACCATGTGGCTGCGCTGCGCCAGCTGGGCGAACGCTACCGGGGCATCGACCTGCAGCGGGTCGGCATCTACGGGCATTCGTTCGGTGGTTACAGTGCAGCGCGCGCCCTGCTGCGCTATCCGGCGTTCTACAAGGTGGGCGTGGCCTCGGCCGGCAGCCACAATTTCCAGGGCATGTACGGCGGTGCATTGCACGGCATGGACCGGCTGTTCGGTGGCGTGCTGCCGCCAACACCCCTGGCCGATGGCGTGCCGGCGCCCTTTGCCGGACTCGACAATGCAGCGTTGGCCGGCAACCTGCGTGGGCATCTGATGCTGGTCTATGGCGAACTGGACGAGAACGCGCCGCCGGCGCTGACCCTGCAGCTGGCCGCCGCCCTGAACAAGGCCCAGCGCAGCTACGACCTGCTGTACCTGGCCCGGCAGGACCACGAACTGTTCCGCAACGACGCCACCTACACGCACCGCATGTGGGACTACTTCGTGCGCCACCTGGCCGGCCAGCAGCCACCGGAGACGGTGCTGGCGCCGCTGCCCGGTGGGCCGGGCTGAACGGGCGCACACAGGATGTCGATCCACGGCGCCCTGGTTCGTCGGGTACTTGAAGGCCGTGCATGCGGCACGGTCCATCCGGAGGCAGGCAATGAGCTACATCGATGGTTTCGTCCTGGCGGTGCCCACCGCCAACAAGGAGAAGTTCCTCGCCCATGCACGCACAGGGGATCCCGTTTTCATCGAATACGGCGCGCTGCGCGTGGTCGAGTGCTGGGGTGACGACGTACCGCACGGCAAGACCACCGACTTCTTCGGCGCGGTGAAAGCCACGCCGGATGAGACGGTGGTGTTTTCCTGGATCGAATGGCCAGACAAGCCGACCCGCGACGCCGGCATGAAGAAGATGATGGAAGACCCGCGGTTTGATCCGGCGACGAATCCGATGCCGTTCGACGGCGCGCGGATGATCTACGGTGGGTTCGTGCCGCTCTACGAGCTGACGCGCTGAATCCGGCGGACGTGCTCAGCGCGCGTCCGTGTCATCGCTGGCAGACGCATGGCCGGCGCCCAGTGCGGCGCCGGCGCCGAGGCCCACACCGCCCATGCCGGCCCCCATTCCGCCACCACCACCACCACCCGCACGACCGCCCTTGGCATCGCCATCGTTGCGGCCCTTGCCACCGCCACTGGCAGCGGGCCGGGTCGGCCCCTGCGGCGGTATCTGCAGGTCGGTCGGGATGGGGGCCAGATCCAGCGCTTCGCGCACGAAGTCGCGCAGCGAGACCACCAGTTCGTGGAGGTGCACCGGCCGCCCCTGTGCCAGTTCGTTGGCCGCACGCGCGGCCAGCCGCACCTGCTCGTCGGTGCCCAGCAACAGGATGTCCGACAGTGCCGCTTCAACCGCATCGCGGATGCGGCGCGCGCGATCCGAGCGGGGTTCGGCGATGCCTTCGGCATTTTCGCGCTGGCGCAGGTCGCGGCGATGGCTGGGATCCACACCCAGTTCGCCAGTGAACGACCCGCCCAGGGTCTTGTAGGCCGCCATCAGCGTGCGCAGCCGTTCGTTGATCTGCCGGTTCTCGCGCTCGCGGCGCTGTTGCAGGGTCTGCATCACCAGCAGGCGGATGCCCACGCCCAGCAGGGTGATCAGGACCAGGCCGGCCAACGTGGACAGCACGCCCTGCCAGGAACTGAAGTCGATACCACGCATGCCCGGGGCTCCTGCAGGAAGAACCTGCATCTTGCCCCAGACCGTGCCCCAGAAACGCGAAAGGCCCCACCACCCGTTGGGTGGCAGGGCCTTCGGTCACGGCGCGATTACTTGCGCTTGGCGACCTTGCGCACGGCCTTCTTGGCCGGAGCCTTCTTGGCGGCGACCTTCTTCAGCGGCGCAGCCTTCTTGGCGACCGTCTTGCGGGTGGCGGCAACCTTCTTGCCCACCGCCTTCTTGGCAACGGCGGTCTTCTTGCCGACAACCTTCTTGGCAGCAGCGCTCTTCTTGCCGACAACCTTCTTGGCGGCCGCGGTCTTCCTGGTGGCGACCTTCTTGGTAGCGGCAACCTTCTTGCCGACAACCTTCTTCGCAGCCACGGCCTTCTTGCCAGCGACCTTCTTGGCGGCGACGGTCTTCTTGGCCACGGCCTTCTTGGCGGTGGCGACCTTCTTGCCGACAACCTTCTTGGCGGCCGCGGTCTTCTTGGCAACGGTCTTCTTCGCGACGGCGGCCTTCTTGGTGGCAGCCTTCTTCACGGTAGCGACCTTCTTGCCAGCAGCCTTGGTGGCAGCCTTGGTGGTCTTCTTGGCAGCGGCGGCCTTCTTGGTCACGGCCTTGCCTGCAGCCGCCTTCTTCTTGGCCACTTCCTTCTTCAGGGCAACGGCTTCGGCCTTGGCGTTCTTCTTGGCGGCTTCCAGCTTCTTCTTGGCGTTGGCAACAGTCTTGCCGACCGACTTGGCAGCCTTCTCGGCCTTCTTGGCAACGGTCTTCTCGACCTTGGCCACGGCCTTCTTGGCCTTGGCAACGCGGGTGCCGGCAGCCTTGGTGGCGCTCTTGACGGTCTTCTTGACCGACTTCACGGCGTCTTCGGCGGCGTGGGCGATGGTCTCGCCAACGTTGGTGGCGGCTTCTTTGACGTTCTCGACGGCGTCGGTCACGACCGACACACCATTACCGTTGCTCATGTTGCCCTCCTGCGGGCCTTAAGTATCAAAACGGGGCGATGCTATACCGACATTGACGATCGTGGAACGGGGCGTGCGCCCGCAATCGCATCTGCTGCGACGGTAATGGTGTAGCCCAGCACCCTCTCGAGCACAGTGGGTTGACAGGAAACCCCTTTTTTTCAGTGCTGCGCCGCACGGTGCGGGTAGCGGCAGGTGCTGCCTGCGCGCACCTGCCAGAGTGCTGCGAAAGGCATGCGATATGGCGCATCGCGGCACCAGGATGCGCAGAACTGCGCAAGTATCAGCCTGTATCCACACGCGCTTCGGCAGACGTCGGCACATTGCGAAGCACGCCCGACGTTGTCGCCACCGCCCCACAGATGGCGACGCCGACCCGCGTTCCGGGCGCCCGGTTTTCATGGCGCATTTATCCAGATCGCGACACACTCATTCAGCTTGTTTTACCGTAGAGCCGAACGGCCCCCACCCACGCCAGCGAACCGACTCCCATGCGACCGCTTCCCACCCTGCTCACGCTCGCAATCGCCGCCGCCTTCGGTGGCTTCGTTGCCACCGGCATCAATGCCCACCTGGACAACCGTGCCGACGCCGCGCCGCTGCCTGCGGTACTGCCGACCACGGCGGCATTGCCGGCCTCGGTGGCCGGACAGGCGGTGCCGTCGCTGGCACCGATGCTGGAGAAGGCGATGCCGGCCGTGGTCAGCGTCAACACCAAGCAGGTGGTGCGCGTGCGCAACCCCTTCTTCAACGACCCGTTCTTCCGCCGCCTGTTCCCGGACATCCCGCAGGAACGCATCAACGAATCGCTGGGCTCGGGCGTGATCATCGACGCCAAGGAGGGCCTGGTGCTGACCAACCACCACGTCATCGACAACGCCGATGACGTGCAGGTGACACTGGCCGACGGGCGCACGGTCAAGGCCGAGTTCCTCGGTTCGGACCGCGATACCGACATCGCGCTGATCCGCATCCCGGCGCAGAACCTGACCGACATCAAGCTCGGCAACAGCGACCAGCTTCGGGTCGGTGACTTCGTGGTGGCCATCGGCAACCCGTTCGGCTTCAGCCAGACGGTCACCTCCGGGATCGTCTCGGCGGTGGGCCGCAGCGGCATCCGCGGGCTGGGCTACCAGAACTTCATCCAGACCGATGCGTCGATCAACCCGGGCAACTCCGGTGGCGCACTGGTCGACCTGCAGGGCCAGCTGGTCGGCATCAATACCGCCAGCTTCAACCCGCAGGGCAGCATGGCCGGCAACATCGGCCTGGGCCTGGCGATCCCCTCCAACCTGGCGCGCAGCGTGGTCGACCAGCTGGTCAAGCACGGCGTAGTGGTGCGCGGCACGCTGGGCGTGGAGAGCCAGAACCTGACCGCGCAGATCGCGCAGGGGCTGGGCCTGGGCGAAAGCCGTGGTGCGCTGATCACCCGCGTGCTGGCCGGTTCGGCCGCTGCGACCGCCGGCCTGAAGCCGGGCGACGTGGTGGTCTCGGCCAACGGCCAGCGCGTGGACAGCGCCGAAGCCCTGCACAACGTGGAAGGCCTGGCGGCGGTCGGCAGCGCGCTGACGCTGGACGTGCGCCGCGAGGGCAAGCCGCTGCAGATCAAGGCAACCTTGAAGGAACAGGCGCGCGCGGTCAGCGGTGAGAGCCTGGACCCGCGCCTGACCGGGGCCACCTTCGTCGACCTGCCCGAGTCGCTGCGCCAGTCCGGTGTCGGTGGCGTGCTGGTCAGCGAGGTCAAGCGCGGCAGCCGCGCGGCCACCAACGGCCTGCAGCAGGGCGACATCATCACCGATGCCACCGTGGGCGAATTCGCCGACCTGGCCAGCTGGCGCGCCAACTTCCAGCAGCGCCCGCCGACCCTGGTGATACGCGTGCTGCGCAACAATGGCCAGCAGCAGGGCCAGCTCGTGATGCGCTGATCGCCCTGCCGTAACACCCCCTATACCCCGGCAATGCTATTGCTGTCAGTCCAGGTCGGCACCGCCGACTCCCGTTCCCCCATCGCAACAGGAGTGATTCGATGAGCCCCACCAATACCGAGAACCTGAAGGAACACCTGGGTGAAGCCGGTTCCCATCTGAAGCAGGCCGCGTCGGCCGCCGGCGGTGCGATCAAGGGTGCAACCGGCGCAGCCGGCGACGAACTGCGCATCGGCAAGGCCAACGTCAAGGCTGAACTGTCCGACAGCGCGCTGTCCGGCCTGGCCGCCGCCGAGTTTGGTGGTGCAGCCGCCAAGGAACAGGTCGACGCACTGATGGACAAGGGCAAGGACCTGATCGACAGCGCCGCTGAGCTGATCCGTGAACGTCCGCTGGCCTCGTTCGGTGTCGCCTTCGCTGCCGGCTGGATCATCGCCAAGCTGGCCCGCGGCAGCAGCGACAAGTAAGCCGCGGCGTGAGCGAAGACAACGCGCAAGCGCCTGATCCGGCGGCTACCCCGCCGCTGGATGAGAGCATCCGCCAGGTCGGCGCGGCCGGTCGTGCCGCTGCCGATTCTGCCAAGCACACGCTGCGCTCGCTGCGCCGGTTGGCCTCGGCCGACTTCGCGCTGGCGCGTAGTGCATTCGGTCGCGCGCTGGCCTGGGCCGGCGTGGCGATCGTGTTCGGTGCCTCGGCCTGGCTGCTGATGGCCGCCACCCTCATCGCTCTGCTGCAGAGCTGGGGCCTGAGCTGGCTGCAGGCGCTGCTGATCACCTCGCTGCTGAGCCTGGCCGTCACCGGTTATGCGATCTGGCGGGTGTCCTACTTCTTCCACCACACCGGCATGCACGCTACCCGGCGCCAGCTGTCACGCCTGGGCCTGTTCGACGAACCCAGCGAAGACGATCCCGATGCCGAAGTGCAGCTGCCCGAGGGCAAGCCATGAAGTTCGGCGCGCTGCAACGGCGTGTGAAACGCTGCGAACAAGTGGTGACCGTGCGCCTGGGCGAAACCCACGACCACTGGTCCACGCTCAGCGACGTCTGGCGAAAGGGCTGGTCGCCGCTGCGCATCGTGGTGGTCGGCCTGGCCGGTGGCTTCATCGCCGGCAAGCTGGAAGTGCCGGGCAAGGTCAACGGTGCCCGCTGGCTGCAGATGGTGGGTTCGGTCTCGAACCTGTTCGCCAGTGCACAGGCGGCGTTCGCCACGGCGATGGCGGCGCAGGCCGCAGCCACTGCCGACGACGCGGCTGAGGAAGCCGACGAAGCCAGCGAACAGGCACAGGCGGCGGCCTCCGCTGCCGAGCCACGGCCGGCACCGGCTCCACGCTCCGTGCCGGAGCCAGAGCCGGAACCAGACCCGCGCGGACCGCGTCCGGCCGAAGCGGCCACCGAGCTGTCCGAACGTTGATCCATGGAATCCGCCGCGCCGATCGCGGCCGGCGGATAATGCGCTCCCCTTCCCGGTTGGTGCGTCGATGAGCGAGTCCCTCCTGTCCCCGTCACCGGCCGGCCCCGAACAGCCCGACGCCCCGTTGCCGCCACCGTCGCGTCCGCGCGGACCGATGTCGCTGGTGGTGCTGGCGACCCTGGCGGTGGGCTACACACTGTGGGCGGCACAGGACATCATCCTGCCGGTGCTGCTGGCGATGTTCTTCGCACTGGTCGGCAATCCGATCCTGCGCCTGCTGCAGAAGCTGTGGATTCCGCGTGCGCTGGGCGCTCTGCTGATCCTCGGCGCGGGCCTGGGCGTGACCGGTTCGCTGGCGGTGCAGTTGATCGGCCCGGCAATGGAATGGGCACAGGAAGCACCGCAGCAGCTGCGCAAGATCGCCCGCCAGGTGCAGGACCTGACCAAGCCGGTGCAGCAGGCCAACCAGGCTGCGGAGAACTTCGCCCGTGTTGCCGGTGGCGACAGCAACCGCAAGGTGCAGGTGATCCGCGCCCAGCTCGATGACCCGTACCGCATGTTGACCCGTGCGCCGCGGCTGGCCGCCTCGGTGCTGGCGGTGGTGCTGCTGACCCTGTTCTTCATGATCTACGGGCAGAGCCTGCAACGCGCGGCGATCGCCCTGTTCCCGAACCGTCAGCAGCAGCGCTTCACCAGTGACATCCTGCGTTCGATCGAGCGCGAGGTGTCGCGCTATGTGCTGACCATCAGCGTGATCAACACCCTGGTCGGGCTGGTGTTCGCCGGCGTACTGATGCTGCTCGGCATCGGCCTGCAGGAAGCGTTGCTGTGGGGCACGGTGGCTGCACTGCTGAATTTCGCCCCCTACGTGGGCCCGCTGATCGGCGTGGCATTGATGCTGCTGATGGGCTTCGTGGAATTCCGCGACCCGCTGCAGGCCCTGCTGCCAGCCGCCGCCTACCTGGGCCTGCACACCCTGGAAGGGCAGATGGTGACCCCGATCGTGCTGGGCCGTCGCATGAAACTGTCGCCACTGGTGCTGATCCTTGCGCTGATGGTGTTCGGCTGGGCCTGGGGCATGATCGGGCTGCTGCTGGCGGTGCCGCTGCTGGTCTGCATCAAGCTGGTGCTGGCACGGCTGGACGGCATGCAGGGCTGGGCGCGTCTGCTGGAATGAAAGCCCGCGCGGGCAGGGGTAGAATGGCGGGGTGAATTTCCCCGTCCAAGCCATCACCCTCGACCTTGACGACACGCTGTGGCCGTTCGCTCCGATCGGCGCCCGCATCGACCTGGTCCTGCACGAGTGGATGCGTGAGCACAGCCCCGCCACGGCCGAGATGTATCCGGTGGCGGCGATGCGCGAACTGCGCGAGCGCCTGTACCACGCCCATCCGCACCTCCATCACGACCTGAGCGCACTGCGCCGGCTGACCCTGCACGAAGCGCTGCACACCAGTGGTGCCAGCCTGGATCTGCTGGAGCCGGCGTATGACGTGTTCTTCGCCGCGCGCAACCAAGTCGAGTGCTACCCCGATGCGATCGACGCACTGGCGCGGATTGCCGCGAGGGTGCCGGTGGCGGCGCTGAGCAACGGCAATGCCGATCTGGAGCGGATCGGCCTGGCCCATCATTTCGCCTTCCAGCTGGGCGCGCGCGAACACGGCGCGGCCAAGCCGGAGGCGAGCATCTTCCACGCCGCCTGCGCCCGCCTGGGTGTTGCGCCGGCGCAGGTACTGCACGTCGGCGACCACGCCGAAATGGACGTGGCCGGGGCGATCGCCGCCGGCCTTCGCGGCTGCTGGATCAACCGCGAAGCAGCCACCTGGACCCATCCGCAGCTGCAGCCGGACCTGCAGTTCGACACCCTCACCGGCCTGGCCGACTGGTTGGATGCCAACCTCGACGCTGCCGCACCCCGGAGTACCTGACGCATGAGCGAGATCACTGGTTTCACTGCCGACACCGCCGCAGCACTGCCGCTGTACGTGCTGGACCGCGAGCAGTTCGCGTCCTGGAAGGACGGCCAGCCGGCCGCCACCCAGGCATGGCTGGCGTCGCAGGGCTTCACCGCCGGTGCCTTCACCACGGTATTGCTGCCCGGCGCCGATGGCCTGGCCGGTGCGGTGATCGGCGTGGGTGATCGCGCCGATGCCTACAGCTATTCGCATGCCCCGCACGCGCTGCCGGAAGGCAGCGTGTGGCAGCTGGCCAGCGAACTGCCGGCCGCCGAACAGGCGCTGCTGCAGCTGGGCTGGGGCCTGGGCAGCTACCGCTTCGATCGCTACCGCAAGCGCCACCGTGCACCGGCACGCCTGGTGGCTGAGCCGACCGGCGAAGTGGCCGACCTGATCGCCGCCAGCCTGCGCGTGCGCGACTGGGTCAACACCCCGACCGAAGACATGGGTCCGCAGCAGCTGGAAGACGCCGCGCGCGCGCTGGCCGATGCGCACGGTGCGCAGGTCGAGGCGATCACCGGCGATGAACTGCTGAAGCAGAACTTCCCGGCCATCCATGCCGTCGGCCGCGCCTCGCACCGCGCACCGCGCCTGGTCGTGCTGCGCTGGGGCAAGGACACCGATCCGGCACTGGTGCTGGTCGGCAAGGGCGTGTGCTTCGATACCGGCGGCCTGGACATCAAACCGGCCGACGGCATGCGCAACATGAAGAAGGACATGGGCGGTGCCGCGCATGCACTGGCCCTGGCAGGCCTGGTGATGGCGCGCGGCCTGCCGGTGCGCCTGACCCTGCTGGTGCCGGCGGTGGAAAACGCGATCGGCCCCGATGCCTTCCGCCCGGGCGAAGTGATCGCCACCCGCAAGGGCCTGAGCGTGGAGATCGACAACACCGACGCCGAAGGCCGCGTGATCCTGTGCGATGCGCTGACCTTCGCCAGCGAACAGAAGCCGGACCTGGTACTGGACTTCGCCACCCTTACCGGCGCTGCGCGCATCGCGCTGGGCCCGGACCTGCCGGCGCTCTTCAGCAACGACGACAGCGTGGCGCAGCAGTGGCTGCAGGCCGGCGACGCGACCCGCGACCCGGTCTGGCGCATGCCGCTGTGGCGCCCCTACCTGCGTTACCTGAGCAGCGGCATCGCCGACCTGGCCAACGCCGGTTCGCGCATGGCCGGCTCGGTGACCGCCGCGCTGTACCTGGAACGCTTCCTGGAAGACGGCCAGCGCTGGGCGCATCTGGACGTGTATGCCTGGAACGACGGCGAACGCCCGGGCCGGCCGGCTGGCGGTGAAGCACTGGCGCTGCGTTCGGCGTGGGCGATGCTGAAGCAGCGCTACAGCTGATCGGGTGGGTGCCGACCTTGGTCGGCACGCCGTCCCCGGCAAACTTGACGAAAAATTGAATACCGGGCCTGGAAGGGTTCTGCGAGGATGTGTGGGTCGACCACCCACACGCTCCGTGAAGGCAGGACTCCGACCATGTCGCTCTTCCGCTACACCCGCGCCGGCCAGACACCGGGCGCGCCGCGCAAGCATTCCCCCCTGCTCTGGATCGCACTGATCGCACTCATTCTGGGTGCGGTGGCGCTGGCCTTCGCCTGGTTGGCCGGCTGGATTGGCGGCCGCCTGACCGCGCAGCGCTTCACCGACACCATCGAGGCCACCGGCCCGGCCCATCCGGGCTTCCGCCGTGCGCACAGCAAGGGCGCGTGTGTAAGCGGTTGGTTCGAACCCAGTGCGCAGGCCCCCACCCTGTCCAGCGCACGGGTATTCTCGCAGCGCCGCGTGCCGGTGATGGGCCGCCTGTCGATCGGCGGCGGCGACCCGTACGGCGCCGACAACACCGCGCGCGTACGCAGCCTCGCGGTGCAGATGGTCAGCGATGATGGCCAGGAATGGCGCATGGCGATGAACAGCTTCCCGTTCTTCGCCGTGCCCAACGCCGAGGCGTTCTACGAGCAGACGCGCGCCTCCATCCCGGACCCGGCCACCGGCAAGCCCGACCCGCAGAAAATGGCCGCGGTGCTGGCGAAATACCCCAGTGCACAAGCGTTCCAGCAGTGGGCCAAGACCGCGCCGTGGACCAGCAGCTGGGCTGACACCACCTTCAACAGCGTCAACAGCTTCTGGTTCACCAACGCGCAGGGCCAGAAACGCGCGGTGCGCTGGCGCTGGCAGCCGCAGGCGCCGGTGGTGGAGATGGATGCGGAAACGCGCAAGAACGCCAGCGTCGATTTCCTCAGCCAGGAACTGCAGCAGCGCCTGGCCAGCGGCCCGGTGCGCTGGAACCTGGTCGTGACCACCGCCGAGCCCGGCGATGCCATCGATGATCCGTCGGTGCCGTGGCCTGAGTCGCGTGATCAGGTGGTGGCCGGCGTACTCAGCCTGGACCGCACGCAGTCGCAGGAACAGGGCGCGTGCGGCCAGATCAACTTCGATCCGCTGATCCTGCCCAGTGGCGTGCGTGGCAGTGACGATCCGATCCTGGCGGCCCGCTCCGCCGTGTACTCGCAGTCCTTCAACCGCCGCGAACGCGAGCGCGCCACCGGCAACGTCGAGCAACCGAAGGAGGCCGCACGATGAGCACCGGCAACGGCCACTTCAACCTGCTCGCGCGCGTGCTGCACTGGTCCATGGCGCTGATGATCATCGCCATGCTGTTCATCGGCGTGACCATGGTCGCCTCGCTGCACCTGCGGCCGATGCTGATCGACCTGCACCGCCCATTGGGCATCGCCATCGGCGTACTGGTGCTGTTGCGCCTGTACAACCGGCTGCGCCATCGCCCGCCGCCACTGCCGGCGGATCTTCCGGTGTGGCAGGTGATGGCGGCCAAGGCCTCGCACTGGATGCTGTACGCGCTGATGCTGGCGATGCCGCTGATCGGCTGGGCGATGCTGTCGGCCGGCGGTTACCCGATCGTGCTGTGGGGCGGCCTGCACCTGCCGCCGATCGTACCGCACACCCCGGCGCTGTATGCCGCGTTGCGTAACGCGCACAGCCTGCTGGCCTATGTGTTGTTCGCCACGGTGCTGATGCATGTGGGTGCGGCGCTGTTCCACCTGTGGGTGCGGCGCGATGGCGTGTTCCAGGCGATGGCGCGCGGGAAGGATTGATCGGGTTCGCCGGGAGTTCCCGGCGGATCGTTTCCGCGACCGCGGGGGGTGTCACTTTTCTTTTCGCGCGAAAAGAAAAGTAACCAAAAGAAACGCGCCGCCAGAGCGCGAGCCGGTGCTGCGCACCGGTGCCCCGTGCTTCTCGGTGAATCAGGGGACGGCGCCGAACTCGCTGCGCTCAAGCAGCGGCGCCTCTTCGCCCCTGATTCCCCTGCGATGCTCGGCTCGCTCAAGGCGGACCCAAGGTCAAATGCCACAGCTGCACCCAGTAGATCCACGCCATGCGTGGATGCCGTTGCCGTTGCCGTTGCCGTTGCCGTTGACCTTGACCTTGACCTTGACCTTCCAGTCCGCATTCAAGCGAGCCGAGCACCGCAGGTCCGGCGAGGGCGAAGAGGTGCGGGTGTCTGAGCGCAGCGAGTTCCCGCGCCGTCCCTCGACGGACCGAGGAGCGCAGGGCACCGGCGTGCGCAGCACGCCGGCTCGCGGCCGGCGGAGCGTTTCTTTGGTTACTTTCTTGATGGCGCACATCCATGTGCGCCACCCTGCGGGCCGGCTACGCCGTTCCACGCTGCTCCTGCAGCGTGGTGCACGAGCAAAGAAAGTGACACCCCCCCGCGGTCGCGGAAATGATCCGCTACAACCACCCCTTCTGCCGCGCCAGCCGATACGCCTCAATCCGATTGGCCACACCCAGCTTGCCGATGCACTCGGACAGGTAATTGCGCACCGTACCGTGCGACAACCCCAGCTGCTCGGCGATCTCGCTGGCGGTGCGGCCCTCGCCCGCCAGCCGCAGCACGCGGCGTTCGCGGTCGGTCAGCGGGTCGGCCTGCGACCACGCATCCAGTGCCAGCTGCGGGTCGATCGCGCGGATGCCCTGCTTCACCTTGCGCAGGGCATCGGCCAGGTTCTCGGCCGGTGCGTCCTTCAGCAGGTAGCCCAGCACGCCAGCTTCCAGCGCGCGGCGCAGGAAACCGGCACGGGCGAAGGTGGTCACGATCACCACCTTGATCGGCAGTTCGTGGCGGGCGATGCGTTGCGCCAGCTCCAGCCCGCTCAGGCCCGGCATCTCGATGTCGGTGACCAGGATGTCCGGCTGCAGCTGCTGCAGCATCCGCCAGGCGGCCTCGCCATCGGCAGCACTGCCCAGCACTTCGATGTCCGGCTCCAGGCCCAGCAGCGCCGACAGTGCGCCGCGCACCATGGCCTGGTCTTCGGCCAGCAGGATGCGGATCATGCGACACCGTCCTGCGCCAACGACGTGGGCGACAGCGGCGTGGTCGCGACCATCAACGGCACGCGTACCGTCAGCACGGTGCCCGCCCCGCGCGGCGACTGCAGCGTCAACTGGCCACCCAGTGCTGCGGCCCGCTCACGCATGCCACTCAACCCATTGCCCTCGGCCTGCACGCCGCCACGGCCGTCATCGCGTATCTGCATCGCCAACTGTCGTTCCTCAAGGATGAAATCCACCTGCACCCGGGTCGCCTGCGCATGGCGCACGATGTTGGTCGCCGCCTCGCGCAGCACCAACGCCAGCCCGCGCTCCACCTCCACCGGCATCGCAGGTGGCGTCGTGTACTGCAGATGTACCTGCTGGCATTCCAGCAGCAGGCGCGCCGATGCCAGCTCGCCAGCAAGGTCGCTGGCGCGGATGCCGGTCACTGCACTGCGCACCTGTGCCAGCGCTTCGCGTGCAATGTCCTCGGCCTCGCCGATCTCCTGCCGCGCACGCGCGTCATCGCGATCGTAGAGCTTGCGTGCCAGCTCCAGCTTCAGCGTGATCAGCGACAGCGTGTGCCCCAGCAGGTCGTGCAGGTCGCGGCCGATACGCTCGCGCTCGGCGGTGGTGGCCAGTCGCCGCACCTCGTCCTGCGACAGCTGCAGGGCAACGTCGCGCTGCTGGCTCAGGGCCTCCACGTTCACCACCAGCCCGACGATGAACGACACCGCCGGCATCCACACCATGGCCTGCCACGGATAGCCGAAGTACAGCGCGGTGCCGCAGAACAGCAGGTTCAGCGCGGTCAGCTGCAGCAGGTACGCCCACCAGCTGCTGCGCCCGCTCATGCGGATCATCACGCAGCCGAACACGAAGTAGCTCAGTCCCGAGGGGTACCAGGGCAGCAGTACCAGCGCCAGCACGATCATGCCCAGCGCATAGCGCCACCCATGGTGCCTTGGCGACAGCATCACCCTGGCATAGAGCAGCAGGAACAACGGATAGCTGAGCAGGGTCAGCAGCAGCCAGCGCAGCGTGAAGCCATTGCCCAGCACCGGGGTGAGGAAGATCCATACCGACCACAGCAGGTGGATCGCTCCGCTCCAGGGCGACTTGCCACGTCGCAGCAGCTCGGCCACCGCCGAATCCGGTGCGGGGCGCAGCAGGGACGCAAGCCAGCTCGACGACACGGGAGAATCCAGGCGAGGACGATCGCTGCCGATCATGCCAGTTCAGCCGATCCGGCGCAGGCGACGGCGTGCCAGCAGCAGCGCGACCACCGTGACCGCCAGCAGCACCAGCAGATGGCCGGCCACGCTGCCCACCGACGGCAGCCCGACCACCGGCAGCGCCAGCTGCGCCAGATGCCAGGTCGGCCACAGTGGGGCCATCGTCGAGAACAGCGTGGGCAGCGCCGACAGCGGCAGCCACAGGCCCGACAGCAGGGCCAGCGGCAGGTAGACCAGATTGACCATCGCCGGTGCCGCGCTGGCACTGACATGGCTGCCGATCAGCAGGCCAATCGCCCCCAGCGGCAGCGCCGCCAGGCCCGCCACCGCCAGCAGCTGCAGCACCTGCAAGGCGTGCAGCTGCACACCACCGAGCACACGCGCCACGCCGATCAGCAACGACGCCACCAGCAGCGCGAACATCACCGCCATCGCCAGCCGCGCCAGCAGCGGTGCCGCCGCCGGCATCGGCAGCGCGCGCTTGAGGGTCAGCAGGCCGCCTTCCCGGTCCAGCGCCAACTGCACGCCGAAGCCGAACAGGGCCGGGGCCATCGCGCCGAACACGCAGTAGGTGGCCAACAGGTACAACGGCGCATGACCGCGCCCCAGCAGCACGCCGAACAGCAGATAGAACAGCACCGGGAACAGCAGCGAGGGCACCGCGAACGCCGGCGTGCGCCAGGCGCGGCGCAGTTCGGCCATCAGCTCGGCGCGGTACGGACGTAGTGCCTGTCGCCATGCAGGCAGCGGCAATCCGGTGGTACGGACAAGGGTGTTCATGCGGCCTCCCGGGTCATGTCGAGGAAGGCGTCGGCCAGCGCCGCGCCCTGTACTTCCAGTTCGCGCAGCTGCGCATCGGCGGCCAACAGGCGTGCTACCACCGGCTCGGCCGGGCTCGCCAGCAGCTGCAGATGCTCGCCGTCGCGCTGCACCTCCTGCACGCCCGGCCACTGCTGCACGTCCGCAATGGGCAACCCGCTGCGGCAGCGGATGCGGCGCGGCCGATCGGCCAGGCGCAGCTCGCTCAGCGGCGCGTCGGCCAGGACCCGGCCCTGCTCCAGCACCACCACCTGCTGCGCCAGCGCTTCGGCTTCCTCCAGGTAATGGGTGGTCAGCAGCACACCACAGCCTTCGGCCAACAGCTGCCGGATCGCCTGCCACATCGCCTGCCGCGCCTGGATGTCCAGGCCGGTGGTGGGCTCGTCCAGGAACAGCACGCGCGGGCGGCCACACAGCGCGATGGCGAATTGCACGGCGCGCTGCTGGCCACCTGACAGCTGGCCGTAGCGGCGGCGCGCGAGCGCCTGCAGGCCAGCACGCTGCAGCACCTCCTGCAACGGCATCGGGTCGGGATAGCAGGCGCTGGCCTGCGCCACCAGTTCGTCCACCTGCAGCATCGGCGGCAGGCTGGTGCTCTGCAGCATCACGCCCAGGCCGATACGGCTGGCGCGCTGCTGCGGGTCACCGCCAAGCAGCTCGACCTGTCCGGCGTCGGCGCGGCGCAGACCCAACAGCACGCTGATCGCGGTACTCTTGCCGGCACCGTTGCGGCCCAGCAGCGCCAGCACCTGGCCAGCGCGGACCTGCAGGTCGATGCCATGCAGGGCGGTATGGTCGCGGTAACGCACCTGCACCTGCTGCAGGCGGGCCAGCGACGGGGCGATCGGATCCATGGGCGGTACCGGTAGCGGGGACGTTGCCATCCTGTGCCGCCGTGGTCACATTTCGCAGTTGCCGCCGTCAGTGTCATCGGGTGACAGCTGTCACTGCCGTCATCGCTGTGCCTGCCTTCATGCTGTGCCGCACGCTCCACCGCCGGAACCGCCGCCGTCCGCTCTTCCGGCCACACCCGCCCGAACGTCTGTGATGGAACGAATGAACGCTTCTGCCGAGCTGTTGAAGGAACTCCGTATCGACCGCAAGTCCCCGCCGCCCGCCTCCGGAGGGAGTGGCAGTGGTGGTGGCCGCCGCTGGCTGTGGATCGCGATCATCGTGGTCGTGTTGCTGCTGGCCGCTGTCGCTTTCGCCCTATTCGGGCGTACGCCAGCGGTGGACGTGGAAACCGCGCCAGCGGTGGCCATCCAGCAGGGCAGCGCCAGCAGTTCGGTGCTCGACGCCAGCGGCTATGTAGTTGCGCGACGCATGGCCACGGTCTCGGCCAAAATCACCGGCAAGGTGCGCGAGGTGATGATCGAGGAAGGCATGCGCGTGGAGCAGGGCCAGATCATGGCCACGCTGGACCCGATCGATGCCGACGCGCAGCGCAGCCTGTATGCCTCGCAGCTGCAGGCCGCACGCAGCCAGGTGGCCGGGCTGGAAGCACAGCGGAAGCAGGCCGCCGCTGAAGCCAGCCGCCTGCAGGCACTGGTCGGCCAGCAGCTGGTGTCGCGCTCGCAGTACGACCAGGCCGTGGCCCAGCGCGACAGCCTGCGTGCACAGCTGGACACCGCGCAACGCAACGTCAAGGTCGCCAACGACCAGCTGGCCATCGCCGACCTGGGCGTGGACAACAACATCGTGCGCGCGCCGTTTTCCGGCGTGGTCACCGCCAAGGCTGCGCAGCCCGGCGAAATCGTTTCGCCGCTGTCGGCCGGCGGCGGCTTTACCCGCACCGGCATCGGCACCATCGTCGACATGGACTCGCTGGAGATCGAAGTCGAGGTCGGCGAAGCCTTCATCGGCCGCGTGCAGCCGAAGATGCCGGTGGAAGCCACGCTCAATGCCTACCCGGAATGGAAGATTCCCGGCGAGGTGATCGCCATCATCCCCACCGCCGACCGCGGCAAGGCCACGGTGAAAGTGCGCGTGGCGCTGAAGGTGAAAGACCCGCGCATCGTGCCGGAGATGGGCGTGCGCGTCAGCTTCCTGGAGCAGGCGCAGCCGCAGGCGGCCGCCAAGCCGCAGGGCGTGCGCGTGCCGGCGGGCGCCGTGGTGCAGCGCGAGAGCGCCTCGGTGGCCTTCGTGCTGGGTGATGAGAACCGCGTACAGCAGCGCACGGTCGAGGCCGGCCAGGCGATGGGCAAAGACCGCCAGATCCTCAAGGGCGTGAGCGCGGGTGAATCGGTGGTGGTCAGCCCGCCGGACACCCTGCGCGACGGCGCCAAGGTGCAACAGAAACAAGCGCAGTAACGGCCTGGCGCCCATGGGCGCCGCCGGCAACACCGCTCGACGCACGCCTGCGGCCACCGCAGGTGCGCTTCCCCGTTTCCCGCCTTCCGTGGAGAACCACCCATGTCGACCCTGGTTTCATTGCGCAACATCACCAAGACCTACCAGCGTGGCCCCGAGAAAGTGCAGGTGCTGCACGGCATCGACCTGGACATCGCCAGCGGCGACTTCGTTGCGCTGATGGGCCCGTCCGGCTCGGGCAAGACCACCCTGCTCAACCTGATCGGTGGTCTGGACAACCCCAGCGGCGGCGAGATCAGCATCGAAGGCGAGCGCATCGACCAGATGAGTGGCGGCCAGCTGTCGACCTGGCGCAGCCACCACGTCGGCTTCGTGTTCCAGTTCTACAACCTGATGCCGATGCTGACCGCGCAGAAGAACGTGGAACTGCCACTGCTGCTGACCCATCTCAATGCGACGCAGCGCAAGCGCAACGCCGAGATCGCGCTGACCCTGGTCGGCCTGGCCGACCGCCGCAGCCACCGCCCGAATGAACTGTCCGGCGGCCAGCAGCAGCGCGTGGCGATCGCGCGCGCAATCGTCTCCGACCCGACTTTCCTGATCTGCGACGAACCGACCGGCGACCTCGACCGCCAGTCTGCCGAGGAGATCCTCGGCCTGCTGCAGCAGCTCAACCGCGAGCACGGGAAGACCATCATCATGGTCACCCATGACCCGAAGGCCGCCGAGTACGCCACGCACACGGTACACCTGGACAAGGGTGAGCTGGCCGACGCGCCGCTGGCCCACTGACGGAGGCCACGGCGATGAAATATTTCTCGTTGGTGTGGGCGCAGCTGTTCCGCAGCCGCACCCGTACATTGCTGACCCTGCTTTCGGTGGTGGCCGCGTTCCTGCTGTTCGGCATGCTCGATTCGGTACGCGTGGCGTTCAATTCCGGCGGCAGCGTGGAGGGCGCCAATCGGCTGGTGGTGGCCTCACGACTGTCGATCACCCAATCGCTGCCGATCCGCCTGGAAGCACAGGTGCGGCAGGTGGCCGGCGTGCGCGACGTGGCCTACGGCATGTGGTTCGGCGGCATCTACCAGGACCCGAAGAACTTCTTCCCGAACTTCTCGGTGTCACCCAACTACTTCGACGTCTACCGTGAACTGCAGATCGATCCGGCGCAGCTGGAGGACTGGAAGCAGACCCGCACCGGTGCCATCGTCGGCGAGACCCTGGCCAAGCAGTTCGGCTGGAAGATCGGCGACACCATCCCGCTGCAGGCAACCATCTTCCCGCGTGGCGGCAGCAATGACTGGCCGTTGGAACTGAAGGGCATCTTCCGCTCGAAGGACCGCACACAAGCGGGCAACGAAGAACGCCAGTTGATGATGAACTGGAAGTACTTCGACGAATCCAACGACTACATCAAGAACCAGGTGAGCTACTACACGATCACCCTGGACAACCCGGACCATGCCTCGCGGGTGGCGCAGGCGATCGACGCGATCTCGGCCAACTCCGACCACGAGACCAAGACCCAGTCCGAATCGGCGTTCCAGCAGGCGTTCGTCAAGCAGTTTGCCGACATCGGCATGATCGTCACGTCGATCATGGGCGCGGTGTTCTTCACCCTGCTGCTGTTGACCGGCAACACCATGGCGCAGGCGGTGCGCGAGCGCGTGCCCGAACTGGCCACGTTGAAGACGCTGGGCTTCAAGGACAGCACCGTGCTGACCCTGGTGATGGTGGAGTCGGTGCTGCTGATCGGCCTGGGTGGCCTGATCGGCATGGGCCTAGCCGCGCTGATCCTGCCGGTCATCAGCCCGAAGAGCATCGGCATGCTGCCGCCGCACGTGCCGACGCCGACCTGGCTGATGGGGCTGGGCCTGATCGTGGTGATCGGCATCATCGTCGGCCTGTTGCCGGCGCTGCGTGCCAAGCGCCTGAAGATCGTCGACGCACTGGCCGGCCGCTGAGGAGAACGCAGACATGTTCAAGAGCAAACTCAAGAAGTGGCTGGGCAACGGCGTGACGGTGCTGCTGCTGGTGCTCGGCCTGGTGCTGTGGATCGGCCTGCCGTGGATCGGCGTGCTGGCCGTGGCCGTGCTGGTGGCACTGTGGCTGCTGCTGACCCGCGGTGGGCGACTTGCACTGGCCGCCACCCGCATCGGCGTGGCCAGCCTGCCGCAGCGCTGGGGCGCGTCCTCGGTGATCGTGGTCGGCATCGCTGGCGTGGTCGGCGTGCTGGTGGCGATGCTGGCGATGGGCGAAGGCTTCCAGGCCACGCTCAACAACACCGGCGATGACACCACCGCCATCGTGCTGCGCGGCGGCTCGCAGGCCGAAATCAACTCGGTCATCACCCGCGAACAGGTGCCGACGCTGTCCACCCTGCCCGGCATCAGCCGCGATGCCGAAGGCCGGCCGCTGCTGTCACCGGAGCTGTCGCAGGTGGTCAACCTGGTATCGAAGTCCGATGGCACCGACGTCAACGCGCAGTTCCGCGGCGTCGGCCCGCAGGCGTGGGCGGTGCATGACAAGGTCAAGATCGTCGAAGGCCGCACGTTCGCCACCGGCCTGCGCGAGATCGTGGTCGGCCAGGGCGCCAAGGGCCAGTTCCGCGATCTGGATGTGGGCAAGACGCTGACGCTGGGCAACCAGACCTGGACCGTGGTGGGTGTGTTCGCCACCGGCGATGCGCATGATTCGGAACTGTGGACCGACGCCGATACGCTGGCCACCACCTACCAGCGCAGTGCGTGGCAGTCGATCAGCGTGCGCACCGATGGCAAGGCCGGCTTCGAGCAGTTCAAGGCCGCCGTCGCCGCCGACCCGCGCCTGAAACTGGACGTGGAAACCACCCGCGTCTACTACAGCAAGCAGGGCGGCGGGCTGACCAAGCTGATCGACATCCTCGGCAAGGTGATCGGCACCATCATGGCGGTCGGTGCGGTGTTCGGCGCGCTCAACACCATGTACGCGGCGGTCGCCACGCGTGCGCGCGAGATCGCCACCATGCGCGCGATCGGCTTCCGCGGTTTGCCGGTGGTGACTGCAGTGATGCTGGAAACAATGCTGCTGGCCCTGCTGGGTGGCCTGCTGGGGTGTGCGGTGGCATGGCTGCTGTTCAATGGCTACAGCGTGTCCACCATCGGCAGCAACTTCAGCGCAGTGGTGTTCAAGTTCCATGTGTCGCCGGAACTGCTGTGGACCGGCCTGAAATGGGCGCTGGGTATCGGCCTGGTCGGCGGCCTGTTCCCGGCGCTGCGCGCGGCGCGTTTGCCGATCACCACGGCGTTGCGCGAAACCTGAGCATCACGCAGCGATACAACGCGCATTGCGCAGGGGACGGAGCGAAGGCTCCGTCCCTTTTTTCTTGCGCGTCATCCGCACATGGCGTGGATCTACCGAGGGCGATGCATCCAGGCCGGGTGATGAACCAGTACGTCCAGTAGATCCACGCCATGCGTGGATGGATGCCTGCGCACACGCACTGCTACAGATTGCGGGAAATCCGCCGCTATCGATGCCTCTGCCCATCGCCAACGCAACGCACGTGACGTTGCGCACATCACATCTGTGGATTGTTGGTTGCGATTCATTTTCGCGCACATCTGCGGCACAGCGATAAACAGTTACGAATGGAAACATTCTAGAATCGCGCCCCCACGTTGGTTTGCAGCACCCCACGCGCCCATAGAACGGGCGCATGTTTTTCCTGAAACACGAGATTTCACGGATGTCCCTGAAGACCACTCCGCTGCGCAACGCGATCGTCATCGCGCTGGCCGCCAGCTGCACCACCCCCGCCTTCGCACAGAGCACCGGCGACGCCACCACCACCCTCGACCGCATCGAAATCACCGGCTCGCGCATCCGCCAGGCCAGTGTCGAGACCGCACAGCCAGTGATCGCGCTCAACCGCGCCGAGATCGAGAAGAAGGGCTACGTCAACGTCGCCGACATCCTGCAGGACATTCCCGCTGCTGGTTCGCCGAGCATGAGCCGCGCGTCTTCGCTGACCTCCTCGCGCGACTTCGGCGGCATGTACGTCAGCCTGCGCAACCTCGGCCCGGAACGCAGTCTGGTGCTGATCGACGGCCGCCGCATGGGCGTCAGCGCCGGCGGCTACTCCGACCTGGCCTCGATTCCGTCGGCCATCGTCGAGCGCGTGGAAGTGCTGACCGATGGCGCGTCCGCGCTGTACGGCTCGGACGCCATCGCCGGCGTGGTCAACATCATCACCCGCAAGAACTTCGACGGTGGCGAAGCCAGCGTCTATGTCGGCCAGTACGGCCAGGGTGACGGCCAGAAGCGCTCCTACAGCGCAACCTTCGGCAAGACCTTCGACCGCGGCTGGTTCACCGTGGGTGCCGAACGCACCAAGGAAGACGAGGTGCTGGGCAAGGACCGCGAGTTCAGCCGTTACACCAACGGCCCGCGCCACCCGAACGATGGCCTCAACGGCAACACCCCGTGGGGCTACGTCACCGTCGGTGGCAAGAACCTGACCGTGGGCCCGGGCGGAGACCCGAGCAAGGCCGGCAACTTCCATGCGCCGGATCCGGCCGATGGTGCCAACAGCAAGACCAACATGAGCCTGCTGACCGGCCTGGAGCGCACCTCGGTGTTCGCCAACGGTGGCTTCTCGATCACCGACAACCTGCGCATCGTCGCCGACGCGCTGTACAGCAAGCGCGAGTCGACCAAGCACCTGGCCGGTTACCCGTACTCGGTCAGTGCCGCGCAGGCACGCAACGGTAGCCGTGCCGCGCTGTCCAAGGACAGCACGTTCAACCTGTGGGGCCAGGACGTGCTGTTCGCACACCGCTCCGAGGAGCTGCCGCGCGGCACCGAGAACAATCTGGAAACCAAGCGCGCCAGCGTCGGCCTGGAAGGCAGCTTCGAAACCGGTTCGCGGTACTGGGACTGGAACGTCAGCTACATGTACAACCGCAATGAAGGCGAGCGCATCGGTACCGGCAGCATGTACCAGCCGCACGTCAACCAGGCCGTCGGCCCGTCCTTCATGGATGGCAGCGTGGCCCGCTGTGGTTCGCCGGGTGCGGTGATCGCCGGCTGCGTGCCGTGGAACCCGGCTGCACCGATGGGTTACACCGGCCCGGGCTCGCTGAGCAACCAGGACGTGCAAGACTACCTGTTCGCCCGCTTCGTCGACAAGATGAAGAGCACCACCAAGGTCGCCAGCGCCAACATCTCCGGTTCGCTGTTCACCCTGCCGGCCGGCGATATCATGGGTGCGATGGGCTTCGAGCATCGCAGCGAAGAAGCCAGCTACACGCCGGACATGCGGGTGCAGAAGGGTGAGATCGCCGGCACCAGCGGCCAGCCGACGCGTGGCGACTACTCGCTCAACGAGGTCTACCTGGAGCTGCAGGTGCCGCTGCTGGCCGACCTGCCGTTCGCCCGCGAGCTGTCGCTGGACGTGGCCGGCCGCTACTCGGACTACAACAACTTCGGTTCGACCACCAACAGCAAGTTCGGCCTGAAGTGGAAGCCGATCGACAGCCTGCTGGTCCGCGCAACCTATGGCACCGGCTTCCGTGCGCCGACCGTGGATGACCTGTACGGCGGTACCGTCAGCACCCGCGATTCGTTCACCGATCCGTGCGATACCTCGTTCGGTACCGCGGCCACCAGCCCGACCGTTGCTGCCCGTTGCCAGGCGCTGAAGGTGCCGGCCAACTTCCGCCAGCTCAACAGCGATGGCACCGTTGCCACCAAGCCGGGCCAGCAGTCGACCGTCGACTTCAACTCGGGTTCCAACGCAGCGCTGAAGCCGGAAACCGCCAAGACCTGGACCGTGGGCCTGGTGTACAGCCCGGACTTCGTGGCCGGCCTGGATGTCAGCCTCGACTGGTGGAAGATCCGCATCAACAACGCCATCGTCTCCGAGACCGCCAACAGCATTCTCGAGCAGTGCTATGTGCAGGGTTCGGACGCCGCCTGTGGCCGCTTCACCCGTGGCAGCAACGGCCAGGTCAACAGCCTGGACCGCTCGCTGGTCAATGCCGGTTTCCGCGAAACCGCCGGCTATGACGTCAACGTGCGTTACCGTCTGCCGGAAACCACGTTCGGCCAGTTCGCCATCAACTGGAACACCACCTACACCGACTACCTGAAGCAGCGCAACGACAACGCCGCGACCACGCCGGTGGAGCAGCGCACCAGCTGGGGCGGCGACTTCCGCGTCCGCTCGACCTTCAACCTGGATTGGCAGTACGGCGACCTCGGCATCGGCTGGACCGCGCGCTACTACTCCAGCATGAAGGAGAAGTGCTCGTACATGGACGAGTGCAACCTGCCGGGCTTCAGTTCGTCGTACACCAGTGCATCGCCGACCAACAAGGTGGGCTCCAACACCTTCCACGACCTGCAGGTGCGTTACAGCCTGCCGTGGGACGGCACCGTGTCGCTGGGCGTGAACAACGTCTTCGACCACCAGGGTCCGATCATGTACAGCCAGCCGAACAGCAGCTTCACCTACTACGGTGGCTTCGACATCGGCCGCTTCATGTACATGAAGTACCAGCAGCGCTTCTAAGCCTGCAACCGCGTTCCCGTCACAGCCAACTCTCTCCTGGCTGTGGATGGAAGCAGAGCGGCGCCCCTCGGGGCGCCGCTCTTTTTTGTGCACACGTGTCAGCCGAGCAGGCGCGGCGCTAGCGCTTGGCGCGCATCGTGCGGATGTTGTCGCCGACAAACAGCACCAGGCCGGCCCAGATCGCGGCAAAGCCGATCGCCTTTGCGGTGTCGAACGCTTCGTGGAAGAAGAACACACCCAGCAGCAGCTGCAGGCTCGGCGCGATGTACTGCAGGATGCCGACCAGCGACAGCGGAATGCGCTTCACGCCGTAGGCGAAGCCGATCAGCGGCACGGCGGTCACTGCGCCGCCGAAGATCAGCAGCAGGTCGTTGCGCCAGCCCCAGCCATGGAAGAACGCGCCACCGTGGCCATTCTCGGCCCAGATCGCGAAGGCCAGCGCCGGCAGGAACAGGTACATGCTTTCCACGCCCAGGCCGGCCACCGGGTCGACCGAAACCAGCTTGCGCAGCAAGCCATACAGGCCGAACGAACAGGCCAGGCCCAGCGCGATCCACGGCGGTGTACCGGCGTCGATGGTCAGCCAGGCCACGCCCACCGCCGCCATCGCCACCGCCACCCACTGCAGGCGGCGCAGGCGTTCCTTCAGCACCAGCACGCCCAGCAGCACGTTCACCAGCGGGTTGATGAAGTAGCCCAGGCTGGTCTCGATGACATGGCCGGCGTTGACCGCCCAGATGTACAGGCCCCAGTTGAAGGCGATGGTCAGGCTCGACACCAGCAGGATCGGCAGCGCGCGCGGCTGTGCGGCGATCTTCTGCCACCAGCCCAGGCGCGAGCTGAGCAGCAGCCAGCCCAGCACCAGCACGGTGCTCCAGATGATGCGGTGGGCGATGATCTGGAACGAGGGCACCTCGTTGAGCAGGTGCCAGTACACCGGCACCAGGCCCCAGATCACGAAGGTGGAGGCGGTGACCAGCAGGCCCCGGCGTTGTTCTTTCTCATCCATGCTCATTTCTTTCTCGTCCTTGCCATCGTCAGCACCACCACACCCAGAAGAATCACCACCATCGCCAACAGGTCGCGCCAGCCGAACCGCTCACCGTTGAGCAGTGCGCCCAGCAGCACCGCGATCACCGGATTGACGTACGCGTAGCTGCCCGCCAGCGCGGGGCGCACGTTCTGCAGCAGCCACACGTAGGCGGTGAACGCGACGATGGAGCCGAACACGCACAGGTAGGCCATCGCCAGCAGGCCACCGGTATCGGGCAGCGTGGTCGGGCGCTCGCCCACCGCCAGGCCGATCAGCACCAGCAGCACACCGCCGCAGAGCATCTGCCCGGCAGCGGTCATGAACGGGCCCGGCAGATCCAGCCCGCGTGCCCACACCGAACCGAAGGCCCAGCCGATCGGCGCGATCAGCAGCAGCACCAGCCCGGTCGGCGAGGCCGTCAGGCTGCTGCCGGCGTTGAGCCAGACCACGCCCAGGAAGCCGATGGCGATACCCAGCCATTCGCCACGGCTGGCGTGCTGGCCGCGCAGCGCCGAGAACAGCGCCATCCACAGCGGCACCGAGGCCACCGCCGTGGCGGCCAGGCCCGAGGACACCTCACGCTCGGCCAGCACCACCATGCCGTTGCCCAGCACCAGCATGGTCACGCCCATGATGACCAGGTTGCGCCACTGCCGCAGGGTCGGGTTCGGCATCTTCCAGAACAGGCGCAAGGCCAGGAACATCAGGCCACCGGCAATGATGAACCGGCTGCCGGAGACCATCGTCAGCGGCAGTGCGCCGCCGTGCAGGGCCTTGGCGATGCCCAGGTAGGTCGAGCCCCAGACCACGTAGACCAGCAGCAGTGCCAGCGCGACAAGGCCACCCCGGGGGGCAGCCGCAGACGAAGAGGGGGGAGCCGACATGACACACCAGGGAGCCGGGGGAAGGCGGATTCTAGGACGTTTTGAGTATGGTCCGGGACCCCATACGGTGGCACGCTGTCATCCATCCATGCACCCTGCTCTGGTCTGCTACCCCGTGTTGACGGTCGATGCAGTACCAAGAGGGCTGCCCGGCCGCGCCGCCCCAAGGCCGGGCGCCGTTTTCCCTGCGCACGGACGCGCCGCATCGAGGATTCCCACCCAGATGAGCACCACGTCCCAACCTGCTGTCCCCGCGAACGACCGCGCCGCCCTGCGGCGGTCGATCTCCAACACCCTCAAAGGCTCCGCCGGCAACCTGGTGGAGTGGTACGACGTCTACGTGTACTCGGTGTTCGCCGTGTACTTCGAATCGCAGTTCTTCTCGCCCGACGACAAGAACTCCACGATGTACGTGTGGGCGATCTTCGCGGCGACCTTCCTGATGCGCCCGATCGGTGCCTGGTTCTTCGGCCGCTTCGCCGACCGCCATGGCCGCCGCCTGGCACTGACCGTGTCGGTCACGCTGATGGCGCTGTGTTCGTTCCTGATCGCCATCACCCCCACCGCCGCCAGCATCGGCATCTGGGCCGCGGTCATCCTGCTGTTCGCGCGGCTGCTGCAGGGCTTCGCCACCGGTGGCGAGTACGGTGCCAGCGCCACCTACATGTCCGAGGCCGCCATTCCCGGCCGCCGCGGCTTCCTGTCCTCCTTCCACTACGTCACCCTGGTCGGTGGTCATGTGCTGGCCCAGCTGACGCTACTGCTGATGCTGACCTTCTGGGGCAAGCCGGAAATCTCCGAGTGGGGCTGGCGCATCGCCTTCGGCATCGGTGGCATCGCCGCAGTGGTGGTGTTCTGGCTGCGTCGTGGCATGGACGAGTCGCTGTCGGAGTCGTCCATCGAGGCCGCACGCGAGGGCAAGGCACAGAAGTCCGGCTCGATGTACGAACTGTTCGTGCACCAGTGGCGGCCGCTGCTGCTGTGCTTCCTGATCACCGCCGGCGGCACCGTGGCCTTCTACACCTATTCGGTGAACGGCCCGAAGATGATCCAGAGCGCCTTCGCCGGCAACGACCCGATGACCGGCACCCTGATCAACCTGGGCGTGCTGGCGTTCCTGATGGTGCTGCAGCCGGTCGGTGGCTGGCTGTCGGACATCATCGGCCGCAAGACCCTGCTGGTGTTCTTCGGCGTCGGCGGCGTGCTGTACAGCTGGTACCTGATCACCCAGCTGCCGCACCAGCATGACGCCACCCTGGCCTTCCTGACCCTGGCCATGGCGTTCGTCATCCTCACCGGTTACACCTCCATCAACGCGGTGGTGAAGGCCGAGCTGTTCCCCACCCATGTGCGCGCACTGGGCGTGGGCCTGGGCTACGCGCTGGCCAACTCGCTGTTCGGCGGCACCGCCCCGCTGCTTTACCAGGGCGCGCTGAAGACCGGCCACGTCGACTGGTTCGCCATCTACGTGACCGCGACGATCGCGGTATCGTTGGTGGTCTATGTGTTCTTCCTCACCAACAAGGGCCCGAACTGGCTCGACGGCACCCGCAAGTAAGCGCGTTGACCTGATCGCGGCCACCGGTGCAATGCCGGTGGCCGCTGCGTCTCCCGCCACGCCTCTGATGTGGATCGCGGCGACGCTGGCCGCAGCCACGGCATTGGCCTGGCTGCTGCGCCGCCCCAACGCACCGGTTACACCTCCATCAACGCGGTGGTGAAGGCCGAGCTGTTCCCCACCCATGTGCGCGCACTGGGCGTGGGCCTGGGCTACGCGCTGGCCAACTCGCTGTTCGGCGGCACCGCCCCGCTGCTTTACCAGGGCGCGCTGAAGACCGGCCACGTCGACTGGTTCGCCATCTACGTGACCGCGACGATCGCGGTATCGTTGGTGGTCTATGTGTTCTTCCTCACCAACAAGGGCCCGAACTGGCTCGACGGCACCCGCAAGTAAGCGCGTTGACCTGATCGCGGCCACCGGTGCAATGCCGGTGGCCGCTGCGTCTCCCGCCACGCCTCTGATGTGGATCGCGGCGACGCTGGCCGCAGCCACGGCATTGGCCTGGCTGCTGCGCCGCCCCAACGCACAGGCCGCGTGGCCGCGCATCGGATTCGGGATTGCCCTGCTGGTGTTCTGCGCCGCGCTGGCGCTGCAGCTGGCGGTGGACCTGGGCAGCGGCCACAGCTCGCTGCAGCTGCGCCTGCACCGCGGCATCAATTCCGGGTCGCCGGTTGGACTGCGCACGATGGTGGCGTGCTATCTGGCAGCGCTCGCCGCCAGTGGCTGGGGCGCGTGGAAGCTGCTGCGCCGGCGCTGACGAATACCCGGGCGTGCCGGACGCTGGCCGGCAACGCCACCTCTTTCGGTAGTGCCGGCCGCTGGCCGGCAACTCCACATTCTTTCGGTAGTGCCGGCCGCTGGCCGGCAACGCCACATTCTTTCGGTAGTGCCGGCCGCTGGCCGGCAACCTCATGAACCTCCGGAAAGAGCAGGGAGTTGCCGGCCAGCGGCCGGCACTACCTCAACGGCGGGCCGCTTCGCTCTTGTCGCGCGCGCCGCGGAACTCCGATTCCTTTTCCCACGTCGGCCAGCGGCGGCTGTTGGCCAGCTCGGCACCCAGGTCGTAGACCAGCAGGGTGTCGGCGGCGTGGCCACTCGGGTCCCAGCTCGGCGTCCACGCATCGCAGGCCTGGTGGTAGCAGTCGGCGAAGTACTTCTCGCGCAGCGCGCGGCCGGCTTCAACGCCGCCGTCCAGCTTATCCAGGCCCGGGCCGATGGTGATCGCCGGCACGCCCAGGCGGGCGAAGGCGAAGTGGTCGGCACGGTAGAAGAAGCCGGCTTCCAGGTTCGGGTCCGGGCTGTAGCTGCGGCCGCGGGCCTTGGCCACGCGCTCCAGGTCACCCTCCAGCGAGACCCGGCCCTTGCCCCACGAGGCGATGTCACGGGTCGCACCATCCGGGCTGAACATCTCGATGTTCAGTACTGCGGCGGTCTTGTCCAGTGGCGCCAGCGGGTGTGCGGCGTAGTAGCTGGCGCCCAGCAGGCCCTTCTCTTCAGCGGTAAGTGCCACGAAGTACAACGTGCGCTGCGGCTGCGGGCCGGCGGCGAACACCCGGCCCAGTTCCAGCACGGTGGCCACACCGGTGGCGTTGTCGATCGCGCCGCGGCGGATGCGGTCACCCTTGGCGTCCGGCTGGCCGATGCCGAAGGCATCCCAGTGCGCGGAGAAGATCACCGCCTCGTCGCCATGCTCGCCACCGGGCAGCTTGGCCACCACGTTGCGGGTCACCACCTGCTCGCGCTTCAGTGCGAAGTCCACGCTCAGCTTCGCGTTGTCCAGCGCCACCGGGCGGAAGTCGGCGCGCATCGCCTTGCGCTTCTCGGCATCGAAGTCGAGGCCGGCGTCGGCGAAGATCGCCTCGGCCAGTTCGCGCTGCATCCAGCCACGCAGCGGGGTGTGCTGGGCCATCGCCTCGGCCTGGCCGCGCTCGATGTCGAACAGCGGCGAGGTACCCGAGCTCTTCACCGTGGCCCAGCCATAGGCGGCCGGCGCGGTCTCGTGCACGATCAGCACGCCTTCGGCGCCACGGCGTGCGGCTTCCTCGAACTTGTAGGTCCAGCGGCCGTAGTAGGTCACCGCCTTGCCGTCGAACGCGCCCGGCGCATCGGCTTCGAAATCGGCGTCATTGATCAGCACGACGGCGATCTTGCCGTGCAGGTCCACATCCTTGTAGTCGTTCCACTGGCGTTCCGGCGCGTCGATGCCGTAGCCGACGAACACCAGCGGCGCATCCTTGATCTGCACGCGCTTGCGCGGCTGCAGGCTCTGCAGGGTCACGTCCACGCCGTTGGCCAGCGCGCGCTTGCCCTGCTTCAGCGACAGGCTGGCCTTGGCCGCACCCTCCAGCTGTGCGCGCACCAGCGGCACCGGCTGTACCCAGCTGCCATCCACGCCACCCGGCTGCAGGCCGTAGCTGCGGAACTGCTCGATCAGGTACTGCACCGTGCGCTCTTCGCCCTCGGTGGCCGGCGCGCGGCCCTCGAATTCATCCGACGCCAGCACATGCACGTGGCGCGATAGTGCCTGCGGATCGATACCGCCGCCGGGCAGGTCGTTGGCCGCATGGGCCAGGCCACCGACAAACAGGCAGGACGACAGCAGCAACACGCGCATCGGATTCACGGCAGTACCACGGCTAGCTTGGAAGTCACCAGAGTGTAACGTGGTCGTGACATCACGGCGCAGCCTGGGTCCACGTCATCCACGCATGACGTGGATCTACCTGCTGATGCGGTCCAGCCAGCAGGCCAGGCCCTGCGCGTTGAGTTCGATGTCCATCGCCAGCACCGCAGTCACCGCCGCATCGTCCAGCGCACAGCCATGCAGCTGTGCGCGTTCCAGGTACAGCGCCTGCAGTGCGGCCAGCAGGCAGCGGTGGCGGTCCGGTCGGCCATCGCACTGGCGGCCGATGGCGGCCATCGCATCGATCTGCTCGAACAGGTCGTCGGCCAGTTTCTCCACCTGTTCCACACGACCGTAGTGGGTCAGGTACATCGCCTGCGGCGCGTAATCGAGCATGCGCCGGATCGAGGCCTTCATCGCCTCCGGATCGAACTGCACCGGCGATGAGGTGGGGAAGATGAAAGCACCCTGCGCACTGTCCAGCTCGCGGTAGGAGATACCGAACGTATCGCCGGTGAACCAGCTGCGGCTGCGCGCATCCCACACGCAGTAGTGGTGCAGCGCGTGGCCCGGGGTATGTAGCAGCACCAGCTCGCGGCCGGCCAGATCGATGCGGTGGCCGTCTTCGGCCGCCACCACACGGTGCTCCGGAATCGCCTCGATGCGGCCATAGCTGCGCGCGATCTCTTCGGCGCCATACACCGCCGTGGCACCCGCAATCAGGCGGGTCGGATCGATCATGTGAGGCGCACCGCGCGGGTGCAGCACCGCCTTCGCATTCGGCAACTGCTGCATCAGCAGGCCTGCACCGCCTGCATGATCCAGATGCACGTGGGTGAGCAGCAGCCAGTCCACTGCCTCCACGTCCAGGCCGGCCTCTGCCAGCGCCTGCAGCATCGCCGGCACCGACAGACCGGTGCCGCAGTCGACGAACGCAGCGCGGCCGTTTTCAACGATCAGATAGGCAGCGTCGAAATCCGGGCGCTGGAAACCGGTATCGATGGTGTGGATGCTGGGGTCGGCGGTCATCGGCACGCACCTGGCAGGATCGGGAACAGACCCCCATGGTAGGCGCGCAGGCGGCCCGGGTTCGATGCGGCTTTGGTCGGGTAGTGCCGGCCGCTGTCCGGCAACCTCGGGATAGTCAGGAGAATGCATGTGCCGGCCAGCGGCTGGCACTACCGATCAGCCGGAGCGCAATGCGAACCGCGGCCGCAGCAACAGGGCCAACACCAGCACCGCCAGGAACGCGCCGTAGGCGTACAGCACCGCCAGCACCTGCGGCCAGATCGGGCCGGCGCCGGGCTGCACCACGCCAATGCGGTAGCCCCACAGCATCGACACGATGCTCAGCGCGAATGCGAGCACCAAGGTGGTGGTATCGAACAGGCGCCGCCGCGCGGTACGCGGCTGGCGCGGGAACAGCCAGTACAGGCTGCCCAGCAGCAGGAACCAGGGCAGGAACAGCAGCAGCGACAACCAGGCCATCGCAGACTCCATGTCATTGCGCCGGAGGCGCGCGGACATCATGCCATGACCTTCGTTCACGGGTAGTGCCGGCCGCTGGCCGGCATTTCCGGGAGCCTGGGGAACGTGCAGTTGCCGGCCAGCGGCCGGCACTACCCTTACGCTTCGCGCAGCATGGCCAGGGCCGCCAGCACGGCGTCCACCTCGGCGTCCAGCTTGAACAGCTCGCTCTGCAGCTGGTCACCCTGCTCGGCCTGCTTGATCACCGCGATCAGCTGGCCGGCATCGCGCGGCGAATCGAAGCCTTCGCTCTGGATCAGCAGGGTGCCGTCACCAGCGGTCAGCTTGAAGTAGAAGCGGCCATCCTTTTCACGGTACTGCTTGAACAGCGGCGGTGCCACGCGAGCTACGCCGGCATCCTCGCTGGCGATATCGCCCGCGCTGGACAGATCACGCAGGCCGACCGCATGGCGCAGCTCGTCCAGCAGCGGTGCCGCCAGCTGCTCGCGCAGCTGCTGGCCACGGCGCTTGAGCAGCGCCTCGATCTTCTCCGGCTCGGCCATCAGCGCGTTGTAGCGCTCGCGCAGCGGCGAGAGCTCGCTGTCGATGCGCTCGAACAGCTGCTGCTTGGCATCGCCCCAGCTGATGCCGGCAGCGAACGCCTTGGCGAATTCCGCGGTCTGTTCCGGGGTGGCGAACGCCTGGTACATCTGGAACAGCGCCGAGCCCTCGGTGTCCTTCGGCTCGCCGGGTGCGCGCGAGTCGGTCAGGATCGAGAACACCAGCTTCTTCAGCTCCTCGCGCGGCACGAACAGCGGAATGGTGTTGTGGTAGCTCTTGCTCATCTTGCGGCCATCCAGGCCCGCCAGCGTCGCCACCTGCTCGTCGATCACCACGTCCGGCAGCGGGAAGTACTCCTTGCCGTACACATGGTTGAAGCGCTGGGCGAAATCACGCGCCATCTCGATGTGCTGGATCTGGTCACGGCCCACCGGTACCTGGTTGGCCTTGAAGATCAGGATGTCGGCGGCCATCAGCACCGGGTACATGAACAGGCCGACGCTGACGCCTGCGTCCTCGTCCACGCCTTCCTCGCGGTTCTTGTCCACCGCCGCCTTGTAGGCGTGCGCACGGTTGAGGATGCCCTTGCTGGCGATGGCGGTCAGGAACCACATCAGCTCGGTGGTCTCGCGGATGTCGCTCTGGCGGTAGAACCACACGTGTTCCGGGTCCAGGCCGCAGGCCAGCCAGCTGGCCGCGATCTCCAGGGTCGCGCGCTGGGTGCGCTGCGGGTCCTGGGACTTGATCAGGCTGTGCAGGTCGGCCAGGAAGAAGAAGCTCTCGATCCCCGGCGCGCGGCTGGCCGCGATGGCCGGACGGATGGCGCCAACGTAGTTGCCCAGGTGGGGCGTGCCGGAGGGGGTGATGCCGGTAAGGACTCGGGTCGTCATGACTGCGTGGGGTAACCTTCGATGAACGGGGCCAGTTTACCTTGCACGCCACCAACCCCGTCAGGGCCTGCGGTGCGTTCATTCACGCAACCCCGCTGGAGACGCCCGATGAAACGCCTGCTGCCCCTGCTGCTGATCCTGCCCCTGGCCGGCTTCCGCCCGGCCCCGATGCCGCCGCCGGTGTACGAGGGCGGCCCCGTGCGCATGGCCCTGGTCGACCGCGACCGCGGCACCGAACTGCGCAGCTACCCCGCCGAGGGCCAGCGCTGGGTGGCCGGCGAGCGCGGCCACCGCTATGCCGTGCGCCTGTACAACGACAGCCCGCGCCGGGTGCTGGTGGTGCTGTCGGTAGACGGCGTCAACGTCATCTCCGGCGAAGATGCCGATCCTTCGCAGACCGGCTACGTGCTCAATCCCGGCCAGCGCGCCGACATCACCGGCTGGCGCAAGAGCCAGGACGAAGTGGCGCAGTTCGTGTTCAGCAGCCCCAGCGGCAGTTATGCCAGCCGCACCGGCCGCCCGGACAACATCGGCGTGGTGGGCGTAGCGGTGTTCGAGGAAGCGCGCCGCTGGCGTCCGGATCCGATCCTGCGCCGTGGCCTGCCGCTGCCAGCCCCGGCGGCGGAAGCGTCGGCCGATGCCAGCGCCAGCAGCAGCCGCATCGAGGGCTATGCCAGCAAGTCGCAGGCGCCAGCGCTGGGCACCGGCCACGGTGCACGCGAGCAGTCTTCGGTGCGCGATACCGACTTCGAACGCGCCAGCCGCAGCCCCGCACAGGTACTGCAGCTGCGTTACGACAGCGCCCGCAACCTGCGCGCACGCGGCATCCTGGTGGATTCGCCGTCGCGCCTGCCGCGCGAACCACAGGCCTTCCCCAACCGCTACGTGCCGGACCCGCCGGCGCGCTGATCGTCCCGCCCAGACAACACAACGCCCGCAACCTCTCGGTGCGGGCGTTGTGCCGTGGGGGAAACCGAAGTGCTTACTTGTAGTCCGGGTAGTCCTTGCTCACGGCGTCCTGGAACTCACGCACTTCCTTCTCCGCGCGGTCCTTGGCCCAGCCATAACGTTCCTGCAGGCGACCGGCCAGATACTCGGCATTGCCTTCGGCCACGTCGAAGTCGTCGTTGGTCAGATCGCCCCACTTGGCCTGGGCCTTGCCCTTCAGCTGCGACCACTTGCCGGAAATGATGTCTTTGTTCATTGCTGGGAGTCCTTGGTTGCAACGGCGTTCTTACCGTGGCTCCAGCTTCGCGCAGCGGCTGTTGAATACCGGTCAACCGGCAATGAAATAGATGCTCACCTGCTTGAATGGTTCACTCCGCTTCGACAGCACGCAGCGAAAAGCACGCGCAAAAAAAGGCCGGGGAAATCCCCGGCCTTTTCTCTTTCCGTTCCGTGCAGGGCTCAACGGCCCTTCGCGGTGTCCTCGACCTTCTCGCCCGCCTTCTGCACGTCCTTGCCGGCACCGGCAATGGTGTTGCAGCCGGCCAGCAGGGCCACCGAGAACATCGACAACAGCATCAGGGCAACTACGCGCTTCATGGGCTTCTCCTTGGGTTTGCCGCTACACCGCTTCATTCGCGGATGGGATTGTTTCGCTCGGCGGGAGAAGGCCAACGCCCACCACCGCCGCGTGAAGTGCAATCTGGCGGCAGTGGCGTGGAGCGGGCGTGAACGGATCACAGATCCGTTCAGGCGGCGCCGTCAGTCACGCATCAGGGTGGACTTGCCGAACAGGCTTTCGACCAGGTCCACGGCCAGTTCGGCGGTGGCATTCTGCTTGTCCAGCAAGGGGTTGAGCTCGACGATGTCCAGCGAACCCATGCGCCCGGTGTCGGCGATCATCTCCATCACCAGCTGCGCCTCGCGGTAGTTCACCCCGCCCGGCACAGTGGTGCCCACGCCCGGCGCGATGCTGGGGTCGAGGAAGTCCACATCGAAGCTGACATGCAGATGGGTGTTCTCGTCGATGCCGGCCAGTGCGGCTTCCACCGCGCGCTTCATGCCGTTCTCATCGATGTAGCGCATGTCATAGACATCCACCTTGTGGGTCTTGATCAGGCGCTTTTCTTCCGGGTCCACCGAGCGGATGCCGATCTGGTGCATCTGCGCCGGGGTGATCGCCGGCGAGGTGCCGCCCAGGCGGGTCAGCGCATCCGGGCCAAGGCCGCACAGGCAGGCCACCGGCATGCCGTGGATGTTGCCCGACGGGGTCACATCGCTGGTGTTGAAGTCCGAATGCGCATCCAGCCACAGCACGCGCAGGGTCTTGCCCTGTTCGCGGCACCAGCGCGCCACCGCAGTGATCGAACCAATGCCCAGGCAGTGGTCGCCGCCGAGCATGATCGGCATGCGGCCAGCCTGCAGTTCGGCATAGCTGGCTTCCATCAGCGCATGGTTCCACGCCACCACTTCATCCAGGTGGCGGTAGCCTTCCACCGGCGCGGTCCACGGATTGCGCGGGCCATGCAGGTTGCCCAGGTCGCGCACGTCCACGCCGCGCGCCTCCAGCGCCTCCGGCAGGCCCGCCACGCGCAGCGCTTCCGGGCCAAGCCGGGCACCACGATGGCCCGCACCCACGTCGGTGGGAACGCCAATCAGGGATACGGAGATGGGATGGGCCATGGGTGCCTCCTGCGGGGGGAAAAAGAAGCACAGTCTAGCCAGAGCTGTGTGACACCACTCGCGGCGGTGCAGCAGGGCATTGGCATGGCATGATGCCGCGCGGACCCGACCGCCCTTCATGGAAGATTGCGATGTCGCCCTTCGTCAACACTGCCTGGCCGCGCTTTTTCATCGTGGCACTGCCCATCGCCCTTTTTGCGGTTCTGTTGAACAGCACGGTTGATGCGACGCCGAACGGTTGGTTGATCCAGATGGCGCTCCTGCTGGTGCCGTTCTCGACCCTGGTATTCCTCGGGTTGGGTTGGCAGCGTCTGCGCAAGGCACACGCTGAATATCCAATCCTGAAGAGCGAACTGCACCGTATGCTGTCGGCGTTGATCGGCAACGTAAAAGTGGCCGCGCTGTGGTTCGGGCTGACCTTGGTCGGAACGTTCGCCCTGATGCTGACGTGGGTATTGCTGCGGAAGACGTGTGGCTGACGCGCGGCGGGTCGCGCTCAGAGAATCGCCGACGACCACGCTTCGGTGCGGAACAGGCGCTTCTTCAGCACGTCGATCCGCCATTGCCCTGCCACGCGCTTGAGCACGAACAGGCGTTCGTAACGTAGCGCGCGGGATTTCTGTGCATGGTCACGTACCAGCACTTCGGCCTTGGAGGCCGTCGGCTGACCGACGGCGGCCAGCAGATCCTCCGGCACGTGCACCGGCGGATTGCCCACCGACATGCCCGTGGAATACACCCGCTTCCGGTCGGTACACCAGGCCGCAAGGATGTTCGCGCGCTCCTGTTGGAATGATGGACTACCGAGCAGGTCTCCACCGGCCTTGGCATCACGGTAACCACGCGTTTCCCACGCATGGCAGGCCAGCATATAGCCACGCACCACGGCTGCCGGTTCCCCTTCTGCGGCCGGTTCAGGCCACACAAGCGGCGGCGCCTCCTCCAACACCGGTGGCATCTGTGCGCCCGCTGCCTGCAGGCACTGCACCACAGCCGCATGCCCGCGCGCTCCGGCCAGCGACAGCGCATTGCGTCCTTCGAAATCCACGCGTGCAACATCAGCACCGCCAGCCAGCAACAGCTCGACCATCGGCAGATGACCGCCCTGCGCCGCCACCATCAGCGGTGTGCGATGCAGTTCCGGCGAGGCCACGTTCAGCGAGGCGCCGCGCGCGATCAGCAGGCGTCCGATGTCTGCGTCGTTGCGCTCGGTCGCCCATCCCAGTGCGGTAAGGCCCACCGCCGTGCAGGCATGCTCGATGTTGGCACCGCGGTCCAGCAGCCGCGCCACCGCGTCAGCCTTTCCGGCGATCACCGCCGACAACAACGGCGTGCGTCCGGTGCCTTTGTACCGCCACTCGATGTCCGCGCCGGCATCCAGCAGCGCATCGATACGGTCGAGATCCTGTTGTTCGGCCGCCTTGGCCAGGAGGTGGGACATGGGGGGGCTTCCATAGGGTTGGCACAGGCCCGGCAGCTTAGTGTCATCGCAACGCCGGGGCCACTTTGTACCGGCGTGCAGCACCGATGCCATTGGCCGCTTATGATGATCCGGTGGGTGAACTGCGCGGGCAGTTAAGTTGGCTTTACACGTCGTTTCGCCCTGCGCGCAGGTGGCTGCGCGGCGATGGGCCATTTGCCCGCACGTTCCAGCGCTGCGCGATATGTCGCTTTTGCCATGCAACTGCGCAGAACAAGCCAATCGCGATAATTCATTTTTCCTTTCAGATCACCCGATGCCATCGAAACAATCGACTGGTAGGCGGGGATTTGGCGTGCGCATGATGAATCGCCACCCGCAAAGGTGGTCGGGACTTCCAAGCCCGTTTGATTGAAGCTGTATACGCTTGCCAGCCGGCGTCGTCCTCCCAAGAGCGGCGTCGGCTGGCAATCCGTTCGCCGATCGACGGCGGGCGGTGCGTGGGGGCCCTGTGCCCGCCGGCTTATCGATCTCCGGTCTTGGAAGCCACGCATCGCCCGCCACCCTCTTCGGGTGGCACCTCTGTTCCTGACGAGGATGCCCGCATGTCCAACGCCCATCACCCCTACCTGACCGCAACCCTGGGCGAGGCCGCCCTGCGCCTGCCGCCGGAACTGGCGCAGCCGTTGGAAGCGGCCTTCGCCGCTGCGAACGAGGCACCCGCGCCGATCAATCTGCCCGGCTGCCTGCAGCGCATCCGCGCCGGTGATGCCGCCGACGGACAGCCGTGGACGGGGCCCGCCAGCACACCCGGCCAGGCAGTGGCCGCCGCACGCCGGGACCGCGCTGCGGTTGGCCTGGTGTCGCTGCTGGAGCTGTATCACGCCGCTGAGCGCGTGCGCGTAGACGGGGAAGAGAAAGACGATATCGGCGATGGCACGCGCGAAGGGCTGATATTGGCCTGTCGGGGGTTGGCGGAGTATGTGGCGTTGCAGGTGGGCGGGGCTCAGTAATGGGGAATGCTGAGATCCCCAACGTGCAGGTACAACGCGTCGCAACCCCGGCTAACGAATCAGGCAGACCCGCTGCTGGAATGAGCACACCCTACCCAAACCTGAAACCTGTTCTCGTTGAGCTGCGGCTGGACGAAGTGGATTCGCGCGGCGGCGCTGTTGCCGAGATGATCGCGTCCACCGCACGCCCCATGGCGCGTTCCATGAGTCCTGAACTCATGTGGTATAGCTTCGTCTTGAATGACAGAGCCATCACCCGAATCCGTCCCGGCACGCGGATACACTGCACGATCTCATTCATCAATTACGAAGGTGCGAAGGAGGCGTTCCCCTGTGGCACATTGGCCGCCTTCGGAGACGGATCGTCGACAAGAGGCTTGATCCGCATCATCCGGTTTGATTGAATCTGTTCGCGCCAGACTTTCTGAGATCGCCGAGCGTGAGCGAAATGCCCTGATGCTTTACACAGCGCTGGCGTGCAATCGCACACCCAAGGCCCGGGTCACCTTCAGGATGGTCGCGAAATCCGGGCTGCGCTCGCCCGACAGTGCGCGATACAGACTCTCACGCGACAAGCCCGCCGCACGCGCAACCTTGCTCATGCCCTGAGCGCGAGCGATATCGCCGAGCGCCTTGGCGATAAATGCAGAATCACCGTCGCTTTCTTCGATGCAGGCGTCGAGATAAGCCGCCATCTCCTCCGGCGTCCGAAGATGCTCGGCCACATCAAATGATTTGAGTTCAACTTTTCTCTTGATGGCCATGATGGGACAGCTCCGGTACTTCAGTATTGAGTCATTTCGCCTACAGCCAGTTCGATGCTCACAGGGCACGCGCAATCTCCCTGGCCTTCTCGATATCGCGCTGCTGTGAACCCTTGTCGCCTCTAGCCAGCAGACAAGTTAACTTCCTACGCTACTGGCCGTAGCCTAAAATCCACGCTCCTCAGAAGATTGGTGGACAATTCCACCGCAACAGCAGCCCGCAGGAAAATTCAGATCGCTGGCCGCACGCCAAGCTGGAGAACTTGGCAAGAACGAAAGCGAGAACGCGTTGCCGGGATCAGCGTTTACTCGCTCTGATCACCTCACACAAACACGCAATACCCTGCGTTCTCATCAGTCGCATTGCGCCAACCTCCAACCCGCCCAGCCGTCTTGGCCGGGATACATCGCAGTTCGATTGATCCAGTGGGCATCCATATCCCCAAACTCGCGCTCCCATAGTGTCTACTCCGAGGTGGCCAACAACTGTCCGTCACGGCTATAGACCCGGTAGTAATAGCTGCTGCCGAACGGCGATGCGATACGCCCCGCGAGTCCGATGGCACTGTAGCGCCGCGTATAGGTCTTGAGCACGCAGCTGCCATTCTGGCTGTCGGCGCTGCGCAGCTCTTTCCCGGCATCGGAAGCCATCTGCCGCACCATCAGCCAGCTGGCAAACAGCAATAGAAGCAACGCAACCAGGCAAATCAAGACGCCTCGTGCAGCCCGCCCAGACTTGTGGCTACCTGCACCATTTGAATTGTTGTTCATCAACTTCGACTTTACCCAGAGGAACAAGCGAAAGCGCTTCTAGTGGATCGCGGGCAGCATCCAATGAGAGCCGCAAACGAGGATCGACCAGCTGAAGTTACAGGGCGCGAAGGTGTGATGCGAAGGCACCAGCATTGCGCCGACGGTATCAAGAAACAACGTGTGGACGCCCGTGAACCGGTACGCCACGTGAGCAGGCAGCCAAGGATAGCATTGGCCAGTGCACCGCCTCGCCAATGCTCGTCACCGCAGGGTGACACAGTTGGCCGGTAGCCGGACCACGGTGAGCAGCACGCTGTCGCATGGTGGTGAATCCCTGCTTTCACGACTGCGCCCTGCCCGAACCAGTGCTATTTCGGAATAGTTGCATAGACAGTCAAGAACCATCGGATCACGCTCCGATCCTTCGCCAACGTCCAGTCTCTATGCGAATTCTCATCTGTTGCTTAGCGCTTTTTGCATTGCCTGCTGCGGGCAGCCCCAGCTCCCCCACTCCTGAAGCGACGTTTGACCTGTACGCACGTGCTGCACTGGAGGATGATGAGGACGCTCTACGCGAGCTTAGTGCCCGTGGACAGGACCTCAAGCTTCCATATCCAAGCGAGATACTCGCCAGCGAGCTGATCAGGTCCATGCCGGATCATGCATTCGAGCGCGATGGCAACGCTGAAGAGGCAAGGAACGCGTGGACTGCAGCCGTCCTGCGCAACAGCCAATGCCGAGCAGTAAGCAGCCAGATCTGGCATCGGATCGAAACCGGCTATCGCGTTGCCGATGTCCGCTTCAGTTGCAAGGTCCCGGACATCAAGCGGTTGCGCAATCTTTACGATGCAGCATTCATCACCGAACAGGAAAGCACTTCCAATCGCTTCTGGTCGGCATATACGACGTTGCTGGAAAACGGTCCTTTCCGGCAGGCGCATGGTACGGCCAGACTCGTAGCCGCGCCCGGGAGCACCATGTGGCGCAGCGAGCCGTACAGCGGGGTTCGCTTTGGCAGAGTATTTGACGACCAGATCGCGGCCGAGATGGGCAGGCTCCTGGATCGCGCATGGAGTACGACATACATCAGCGACTCTACAGAACGCCTCTCCTATCTCAATCAACGTACGCTCATAAGAGAGTGTGATGAGCTGGTGGACGGCTATCGCCAATGCGCTGCACTGCTTGCACCGCAGGAACTGACAGGCGCCACTGACTTGGCAAAGCACTTGAATCGTCTGAAGAAGCAGCTCCCCGAGGACGAGCTGACGGAGGACTGCCGAGCGCTTGGACGGCATATCAGAGCCACTTGGAGCGATGCGTGCGATGGAAAATCATGCCCAGCCGCGTGTCGAGCCACCCGTTGGGACGAGTGAACGTCTCATGTTCAAACCCCCGTCCAGGTAGCCGTTACGCTGCCTTCGCTCCGCAATGCTGCTCCGACGCTACAGGCGTAACCGACTTCGATATCGTTTCGCCCACTGCGTCTGCCTGCACTTCCCGAGAATTTGAGCTGTCCAATGATGATCTCATCCCGCCATGTTTTGACCTCGATCCTGATGCTCACCCCGACTCTCGCAAATGCAGGCCCGGCCCCGCTGACGGCCGAGCAGACCTTTGACCTCTACGCGCGCACTATCATGGAGGATGACCAGGCTGCCAGGAAGCAGCTGGTCTCGGACGTCGACGCCTCTCTGATAACGCTCCGTAGCATGAGTGAGAACAAGGCATTCATGTCCAAGGTGTTTCCGGTAGCGAGCCCCCACTTCCCACTGCAACACTTCTCCTCGGCAAAGAACAACGGAAGCGTTGCCGAGTCCACCGATGCGTTTATCGCAACGGTCTTTCGCAACACGCAATGTCGTGCTACGCACAGCAACGTTTGGCACCGCATTTCCGATGGCTATCGTATCGCTGATGTCAGCTTCAGTTGCAATGTCGCTGATGTGACGCCTCTGCAGAGCCTCTTCGACGCAGCGATCTTCAATGATGAGGATTCGAACGGCGAAACCTTCTGGCCAAAGTATCTCACCACGCTGCGTGATGGGCCGTTCCGAGAAGTTCACGGCATCACACGGCTGCTGATGGCACCGGATGATGCTACCTGGCAGAGCAATCGCATGAACGGCGTGCTGCCTCAAGCCCAGGTTGGAGAAGATATCGGAACAGTACTCAAAGAGGCCTGGATGGCGGTCGAGGATTGGCCCTATCAGACCTTGTCCACCGTCGCGGATGGAATGAACGGCATCGCAGAATGCGATGATTTCGTTGCGCACTATCGCGGATGCGTGGCAAGGATTTCTCCGCATGAGGTAGTCGGTGCCAAGGAGCTTGCAAAGGAGCTGAAGGTGCGACGCAAAGATTCTTCCGAGCCTGAGCTGATACAGCATTGCAAAGCGCTTCGGTTGAAGGTAGCGAGCCAGTGGCCCGAGTCCTGCAGATAGCGCGCTAGCGAAGCCGCTGCGCTCATCATGCCCGGCGCACTCTACCTTCTTGCAGGGTGCGTCGCCGCGCAGGCCTCTAGACTGACTATCCCACCGAATCAATGGTGGGCGCTTCCCGCATCAATTCTGGTCAAACCTTGCGTACCAGCGACTTGATGGGTCCTTGTCACGGTCCTCGCCATCGAAAGAGTAGGATTGCAGTTCGTCTTGGTCCGGCGAGCGCAATGGCCTCATCACCCGATTGACAGTTACGTATCTCACAGGCGGCTCAGTCTCTCAGCCAAGCTCGGGCCGCGCACCCGCCCTGATCGCCAATCCACCGGCATACTCCAGGCATTGGATGCCTTCGTGCGACGAAAGATCGGTTCGAACCAGATCCAATCCGCCCAACCTCTCCAGCAGAGCGCGACTCACGAGGGTGAGCCAGTTGATCCCTTTGATGAAGCCGGCCAGCTTGAGCGAAGCTGCATAGGCGTGCGTATCGGCCTCCAGGCCCGGATACGTCCGCGCGATCGCATACTCCAGGTGTGAACAACTGTCGAAGTCGTAAGGCAGCACAGGAGACAGACCGGCATAGCCATGCTCAGCATCGACGCGGTCGGCTAGTCGCATCACCCATGCCTGAAAGCGATCAACATCATCCTGGCTCTTCAGCATCTGCCAAGGCATTGTAATTTTGATGTATGAGCGGCTGACGGACTCACATACTTCTCGCTCTGTCAGCACCTGCAGGCAATGCGATTCCGCTTCATGCACCGACCTCGCACTGTTGATGTTGAGCTCACGACCTTCCCCCTCCGCGCTGAATCGCTCCAGCGCGCCGTGCAATTTCTCGGGCGTCAACCGACCACGACGCCGATATACGATCGCGCGAAGGACGCCACCGAACTCCGCATGGAACTCGCTGAAGCAGGCCGCTATCTTCTTTCTGACCGCAGGCTGGTGGCCATGTCGAAAGTAGAGCGTGGCAATCAGCCCAAGCCTGATGACTGGCCGGCCTTTTGCGCTATTGAGTTCGATCTTGTCGACCTCACGCTCGATGTCGTCGATGCAGCTCATCGTGACCTCTGCTCATTGTGTTCCCGAATCGCGCCGGGTGTGTTTAGTCGGGATAGGTGGGGATTGTCGCGACCTGCATTGCTGCGCGGCGGCGATAGACGGGGCAGCCAATCCAATGCGTCAGAGAGACGCGGCTTATCGCGAGTGTTTGGACAAAGGGACGGATCCGGTGAGAATGACAGTCACGGATCACCTTCCGCGGAGGGTCGCAGCTTGCGCAGCAGGGTCTCGAGTGGATCCGTCAACGCAATCGCCAGCAAACACAGGCCGCCACAGAGCAAGGCAATTCCAGGCCCACGGATAGGGTGTTGCGGCAGCAGGTAGAGAAGAATTGCTGCGACCACCGCGCCGGCCAGACCGCAACGGATCTTCCTGCTACCAGAGAGAATCATGAAGACGTTGAGGGCAACAAAGAAGTAGAAAATCAGCTCCATTGCCAAACCCAGTGCAATACCGCGCGCCACGGGCGGGGCGATCCACGTTACCCAGAAGCTGTAGCCTTGAGCGAAGGCTACTGGGAGCGCCAAGCATGCCAACCCGTGCATCAGGAGGCGCGCCAAGAAGCTCATCGGCTTCGGCCACTGTTCAATGTACCTGCTGCGTGCTTCAAGGGACGGTCCTGGTCGGGGCGATGGTGGGACCTTACGCACGCTGTTACGCTGGGCTACCAGCAATGAGCATAAAGGTCGTTGGAGCACCCCTCGAATCGACAGTCACGTCAATGCGGTTGTGCTTGTTGAGGCAGATAGGTGGGCTTTGATTGCCTAGAGACGATCCTGTCCGCATCAATCTCACCGGTCCATACAATTAGTTTGAAAGCTGTATGGAGCACTGCCGATCCAGGCCTGGACTTTTCACCCGATCGCGCTTCTGTATGAATGGATGCTCATGGTCGCGCAGGGATCGCGCCGCTGTTGGCCTGTTGTCGCTGCCGAAGCTGTACCACGCCGCCGAGCGCGTTCGCGTGGATGGAGAAGAGAAAGACGATATCGGCGACGGCGCGCGTGAGGGTCTGATGTAGTAAACAACAGGAGATGCGGGTGTACCTTGAGCACCCGCCCCTTTGGGAGAAGCGATGAAAGGAGTCGTACTCGTCGCATTCGCCGCCTCCATCCTGGCAGGCTGCGCCACAACGATTGGATTGCCACAAGACATCCCTCCGGATGGCTATACCGAGCTGGTGTCCACGCCTCTGGGGCCATTCCGCTACTTCCGGTCTCTCTCCATTGTTCCAGGGCGCAAGGACCTGCCCGCTCTGGAATCGTTTCACTGCCCCAACACCCAGCACGAAATCCTGCTCTTGATGGCTGCTGGATCACCGGTTGACGTTGCCGATACCTGCATGCGCATTGATGCAGCAGCGAAGTTCTCCGAATCATGGATAGAAGCAAAGGCGAACAGATACCGGATTCTTCTCGCGCCAACGGATACCGCCGCGACGATACAGTCGCGTACTTTGGGATCGTTCTCGGGTGGGAAGACATTGGCACTTGCGGCTTCGATACATGACGACCGCGGACGGACAGTTGCAAACCTTGTCGATCTGGTCGCACACGAGACATTCCATGCGCTGGGTCATGCCACAAGGCACCCTCAGGCGCTTGATGAACGCGTCGCCTACTACGCCGGGCTCTGCGCACAGCTTCAGGTAAATGGCGTTGTTCGAGAGGATTCGCTGCCTGGAGCCGCCATCGGCACGGACGACGCTGCAGTGCAGCTGTCTTCGCAAGCAGCCTATCGTGTCCGTCTCGAGACCTATCCCCTTCTCGTCGATGGCCGCATTCGAATGAATGAACAGTCTGGCGAACGTATGCTCCAGCGTTGCAACCAACTCAGAAGGGGTCTTACGAGGTCGCGTTGAACACGCCTGCAGACCCGCATTCTTTCCGGAACGGCAACGCACAAAAAACCCGCCATTTCAGCGGGTTGATTGTTCCCCGTGGACATGTGCGGATGCCAAGGAATCGAAGATGGTGCCGCTTATCCGAATCGAACGGATGACCTACTGTTTACAAGACAGTTGCTCTACCAACTGAGCTAAAGCGGCATGGGTGGTGCACCGGCGGCAGCGCCTCGGTCCGGGGATTCTAGCGCAACCGTGTGCATTCCAGCGACCGGCTCTGTGCCGCCCCGCTGCGCTGCTGGGCCTGGGCCGGCTGCGTGCCCGCCGCCAGCTGCCCTTCCAGCCACCACTGGCCGGCGTCACCGCTGGCGACCAGGCGCGGCTGGAAGCCTGCGGCCTGCACCGCCGCCATGCGGCGCTCGGCGCCTTCACGGTTGCGGTACTGGCCCAGCGCCACGGCGTTGATGTCCTCGCCCTGGCTGATGATGTAGTAGTCGCTCAGGCCGGCGGCGACGATACGCTTCACCGTGGCTTGGGCTTCTTCGCGGCTGGCGGCGGCCGGCAGCATCACCCGGAAACGTGCGCTGCCGCTGGCAGCAGGCTGTTCGCGCAGGCGCACCTGACTGATGACGTTGCCGGCCTTGCCTTGCGCACTGCTCGCAGCAGCGCGGTCGGCGAACGGACCGAGCGCGACACAGCGCGGCGGCTCAGCGGCCACAGGCGGAGTTGCGGGCTTCTCCGGCGCCGGGGCCGGTGCAGGCGGCGTTACCGGCTTGGCAGCGGCAGCAACCGGCGTAGCCTCAGCCACCTGTGGCTTGGCGACCTCCGGCTGGGCCGGCGTAGCTGGTGCAGGCGTGGCAGCCACAGCCGTCTTCGCCGCCGGTTCGCGCTCCATCAGCGGTGCAGTCGGGACGGCAGCAGTGGCCTGGGCGGCCGCAGCGGCATCCACGCCACCGGGCACCCACCGCAGCTCGGCTACGCCAGCCGGTTGCGGCGGCGGCGCGGGCGGTTGCGGTGCATCGCGCAGCAGCCACCAGCAGGCGACGCCAAGATTGAGGATGGCCAGTACGACGATCAGGGCACGGGTCAGCATGCGCGGATACTAGCCTGCGGGCTGGTGCACCGCCCAGCGGGCGAGGCCATCCAGCACCAGCGAGGGGTGGTAGTCGGCGTCGGGCAGCAACGGCATCAGCGCCGGTGCGCCGCCACCGTGCACCAGCAGCGACGGTGCCACGCCCAGCAGCGCATGCGCCTGCTGCGCGCTGCGTTCGATCAGCGCCACGGCGGCGCCATCGCAGCCGGAGGCCAGCGCATCGGCGGTGTCGTTGGCGAACTCGCTGTAGTCACCCCCGGTGGCCGGCAACTGCACGGCACGCGCGTGCAGCGCTTCGCGCATGGTGGTGGGCGATGCGGAAATGCGCCCGCCGTGATGCTGGCCATTGGCGTCGAGCAGATCAATCGTCAATGCGGTGCCCACGCCAACCACCAGCACCGGGCGCTGCGCCTTGGCTGCGGCCAGCAGGGCCAGGAAGCGGTCGACGCCGAACTTTTCCGGTTTGGCATAGGCAATGCGCACGCCGGCACATTCGGCGCTGGTGCGCACCACATGCACGTGTTCGAAGCGGCGCTGCAGCTGGTCCAGCATGGCGCTGGTCAGCGACGGTGCGGCCACGCTGGCCACGAACGCGGTGGTGCCGCTGGGCAGGCTGTGCGGCGGCTGTCCGGCCATGCCTTCGGCGCCGTGCGCCCAGGCCTGTACGTCGCCGGCGCGGTCACCCTGCAACGGCGCGAACTTGAAGCGCGAGTTGCCGAGGTCGAACAACCAATCGCTCATGCCGCCCTCACGCTGACTTCGCCGGCGTGCAGCAGGCGTTCCTGGCCATCGATGCGCACGCGCAGCGCGCCGTCGTCAGCCAAGCCAAGTGCGGTGCCGTGCTGCCACTGCCCGTCCAGTTCCACGCGCACTTCGCGGCCGGCCAGCATGTCGAACGCGGCGTAGCGCGGCAGGAATGGCGCCAGACCTTCGCGATCGAATTCTTCCAGCGCCGGCAGCAGGCGCGTCAGCACGGCAGCAACGACCACGTTGCGGTCCACCGGCTTACCGGCCAGCGTGTCCAGGTCCACCCACGGCTGGGTGATCTGTTCGGCGAACGACGGCGGCATGTGTGTGTTGATGCCGATGCCGATCACCGCGCGTGCCGGGCCGGCGTATTCGCCACCACCTTCTGCGAGCAGGCCGACCAGCTTGCGCTTGCCATCGACGATCAGGTCATTCGGCCACTTCAGCTGCGCCTGGGTGTAGCCCAGATCGTGCAGCGCTTCGGCCACGGCGATACCGGCCACCAGGCTCAGCCCGGCCAAGCGGCCGAGGCCACCGGAGTACAGGCGCAGCACCGACAGGTAGATATGCGCGGCCAGCGGCGAGGCCCAGGCACGCCCACGACGGCCACGGCCACCGGTCTGGCGTTCGGCCAGCAGGACGCTGACCCCGCGCTGGGGCGCGCTGCAACGCAGCAATTCAGCGTTGGTCGAGTCCACCGTCCAGGCCACCTGCAGGTCGTGCAGCAGGGCCTGGACGTCGGCAGGCAGGCAGGCGCGGATCGCGTCCGGGTCCAGCAGGTCGACCGGGCGGGTCAGGCCATAGCCTTCGCCAGCACGACCCTCGATGTCCACACCGGCGGCCCTAAGTCCTTGAATACGCTTCCAAATGGCCGCCCGGGTCTGACCCAGCTCACGGGCCAGGGCGTCGCCGGACAGGCGACCGGCAGCGAGTTTGGCCAGCAATTGGCGATCGTCCACGGCAGCTTCCACGAAGTCAGGAAGGAATTATGCGGGAAAGCCGCCAGCGACGCCCGCCACGCTGGGTTTCGCGGGGGCTTCCAACGGGGCGCCGGGTTCGGGCTAGAATCGGGAACTCACCCTCCCTTAACGTGGATGTCGTCAATGCGCCGTTATGCCCATTGCCTGATCCTGCTGCTGATGCCCTTCGCGGCGTCTGCGACAGCAGCGCTGGACGACAGCCGTGGGGCCTGCGTGTCCTCCAATGGCGATGCCGCCTCGCAGCGCGCGCCCACCGCCAGCGCATCGGCCGCCAGTACCAAGGCGGCGCCGGTACGCCCGGCAGCCAGCACCACCACCGGTGGCGGTGGCAGCGACGACGACATGCTGCCGCGCATCCGCGCGCCGAAGTGGCACAGCTACCTGCCGGGAATGTTCCGCTGATCAAGTCGTTGCTGCAGTGGCTGCGGCCTGCGCCGCGGCCGATCGACGATGCACTTTGGGATGACGCCTGCCGCCGCGCAGCCTGGCTGCACGGACTGGACGACGAACGCCGCGCACGCCTGCGTGTGCTGACCACGCGCTTCCTGCATGAGAAGACCATTACCCCGATTGGTGACCTGCAATTGCAGGCCGGCGATGGTGTGCTGCTGGCCGCGCTGTGCTGCCTGCCGCTGCTGGAATTCGGCGAGGTAGGACTGGAAGGCTGGTCGCAGCTGATCGTCTACCCGGATGCGTTCCGCGTGCACCGCAGCCACATGGATGCGGCCGGCGTGCTGCACGAGTGGGATGACGAACTGATTGGCGAATCGTGGGACAGCGGTCCGTTGATCCTGTCCTGGGCCGATGTGCAGGCCGACCTGGCGGCGCCGCACGAGGGCTACTGCGTGGCGGTGCACGAGATGGTGCACAAGCTGGATGCACTGGACGGTGCGATGGACGGCACGCCGCCGCTGCCGCGCGCATGGCAGCGCGAGTGGGCGGCCACGTTCCAGCAGGCTTACGATGCCTTCTGCGTGCGGGTGGATGCCGGCGAAGAGACGTTGATCGATCCGTATGCGGCCGAAGCGCCGGAAGAGTTCTTCGCGGTGACCAGCGAGTACCACTTCTCCGCGCCGGATCTGCTGCAGCAGGCGTTGCCGGAGGTGGCCGCGCAGCTGCGGCGGTTCTATGGCAAGCCGCCGGCGATCGAAACACGGTAGTGCCGGCCGCTGACCGGCAACCTGGCAATGCCACCGAAGATCATGAGGTTGCCGGCCAGCGGCCGGCACTACCACCGGAACGCCACGCGTTGTTGCGCCAGGCGATGCCCGGCGGACGGGAACGCGCGGATTACGGCCCCGGCGGCAGGCGCACTTCGAAACGGGCGCCGCCCAGTTCCTCGGAGCGGCCTACAGCCAGTTCACCGCGATAATCCTTGATCAGGTCCTGCACGATCGACAGGCCGATGCCGTGGCCCTGCACGCGCTCGTCGCCACGCACGCCACGCTGCAACACCTTGCCGATGTCGTCCGGGGCGATGCCCGGGCCATCGTCGTCCACCGCCAGCAGCAGGCCGGCGCGGCGCGCGTTCGGTGCCGGCAGCGGCTGCGCGGTCAGCAGCACGCGGCGGTTGGCCCACTTGAAGGCGTTTTCCAGCAGGTTGCCGAGCAGTTCCTGCAGGTCACCCGGTTCGCCATGGAAGCGCGCGGCCGGGTCGATGTCGAACTCGCACAGCACGCCCTTCGAGGCGTAGACCTTTTCCAGGCCACGCACGATTTCCTCGGCGTTGGATTCGATCGGCAGCGGCGCGGAGAACAGCTTGTGGCCCGACGACGCAGCACGTGCCAGCTGATAGGAGACCAGGTTGTTCATGCGCTGCAGCTGCACGTCCAGCTCCTCGCGCAGCGCGCCATCGCCCGCGCCACTGTCCATCTGCGTGCGCAGCACCGCAATGGGCGTCTTCAGGCTGTGTGCCAGATCGGCCAGGGTGTTGCGCTGGCGCTCGAGATTTTCGCGCTCGCTTTCAATGAAGGCGTTGATGCTGTCGGTCAGCGGTTCCAGCTCGCGCGGGTGGCGCTCGCTCATGCGCGCGGTCTCGCCACGCTGCACCTTGGTCAGCTCGGTGATCACGCGGCGCAGCGGGCGCAGGCTCCACTGCAGAATGACGGTCTGCAGCAGCAGCAGGATCAGGCCGATGCCGCCCAGGTAGAACCACACCCGGCCACGGAACACCCGCAGCTGCGCACCCAGCGCGCGCGAGTCTTCCATCACGTAGATGGTGTACGGGAATTCGGTGGCGGGATCGGCGTCGGCGTCCCACACCAGGCCCAGGCCATAGCGGTACACCGAGCCCTGGCTGCCGTCGATCTGGATCATCGGCAGCGGGCCTTCGAACACTTCCTGGCGTGGCGCCAGCAGGCCGCCGCCGACGGTGGGCAGCATCGGGCCTTCGGCGGACATCGAGTTGCCCTTGCCGTGCGGCATCACCACTTGCAGGTACAGGCCACTGCCCGGCACGTCGAAGCGCGAATCCGGCGGCTGCTCGCGGATGTACAGCGAGCGGTCGCGGGTGAAGTCGATGCCGGCCGCGTAGGCCGTCGCGTAGTTCTTCAGGCGCTCACGCAGGTTCGCCTTCGCCGTATCGGCGAAGGCGGCGTCGAGCGCGTAACCGGCCAGCGCCAGGAACGCGACCAGGCCCACGGACGCGGCGAGCATCTGGCGCGCCTGCAGTGAGCGCGGCCGCCAGCGTCGGAAGAACCACAGACGGCCGGACATCGTGTAATCGCCAGGGTGAGCCGGCTCAGCCCTCGTTGCGCGGGATCGCGAAACGGTAGCCGCGGCCGCGCACGGTCTCGATCGGCTTCAGCTCGCCATCCGGGTCCAGCTTCTTGCGCAGGCGGCCGATGAACACTTCCAGCACGTTCGAGTCGCGGTCGAAGTCCTGCTGGTAGATGTGTTCGGTGAGGTCGGCCTTGGAGACCAGTTCACCGGCATGCATCATCAGGTACTCCAGCACCTTGTACTCGTAGCTGGTCAGGTCGACATTGCTGCCGGCGACGCTGACGGTCTGGGCGGCGAGATCCAGCGCAACCGGGCCGCATTCCAGCGTCGGCTTGCTCCAGCCAGCGGCGCGGCGCAGCAGCGCGTTGACGCGGGCCAGCAGTTCTTCGACGTGGAACGGCTTGACCAGGTAGTCGTCGGCGCCCTGCTTCAGGCCCTCGACCTTGTCCTGCCAGCTCGAACGCGCGGTCAGGATCAGGACCGGGAACTTCTTGCCTTCGTCACGCAGGGCCTTGATCAGCTCCATGCCCGACATCTTGGGCAGGCCGAGGTCGATGATGCCGACATCGAACGGGACTTCGCGCCCCATGTAGAGGCCTTCCTCGCCGTCCTGCGCAGCATCGACGGCAAAGCCTTCGCGCTTGAGCCGGGCTGCCAGGGTCTCACGCAGCGGGGCTTCGTCTTCGACCAGAAGGATACGCATGAACTCTCCCTAGTGTCCTGGGTATGGCCCGGAGGCCTGTGGGGTACGGGTTGATAGCGACAACTATCCCTGTTCAGGGGTTATCGCCGCGTAGTGATGACATATCCGACCGCGGCGTGCGCGGCTGTGAACGCGACGGCGCGGGGTCGTCCATGTAGCGGACCCGGCCCCGATCGTCCATGTACTTCACCCGGTTGATATCACGACCATCGAACGGCACGCGCTCGGCGCCGAGGATGTGGCCGCCGGTGGTGCGCTGCACGCGGCGCACGGCATCGGACAGCGAACGCTCGTCGCCACGGTTGCCGCGCTCGCCCCGCTCCATCATCTCCGCCCGCCCCTGGTCGCCGCGCGGCGGCTGTTGCGCCAGCGCCGAAGACAGCGGCACAGCCGACAGGACCACGCAGGTGGCCAGGGCAATGCGGCGGTGGAAGGGAGCGGAAGACATCGATGCGATCCTAGCCGAGCACGGCGATTCGTTCAAAAGTCGTAAATCCGGCGCCGGGTTCGAAACCCAGCGTTTTACAAATCTTTTGCAAATTCTTGGTTTACAGCGGTGAATCCGGTCTGAACTTTTCCGGCCCTGCGCCCGAGTCGTTCAGCTAAGTGAACATTCGGGACGAATCGCCGTCCCTTGTCAAGTCAGGAATGTGACTGCGGTCACGCTGCGGCGCGATCAGCTTCGCGGTCGGTGACCGCCAAGGCCTGTTCGATCAGGCTCCAGCCGGCCCCGGGGCGGTGTGCGCCCTCGCTCAGCACCTGGCGGAATGCGCGCCCACCGGGTTGGCCGTGGAACAGGCCGAGCAGGTGGCGGGTGATGTGCTTCAGCGCCAGGCCTTCGCCCAGCCGCGCCTCGATGTAGGGGCGCATCGCGCGCAGCAGGTCGCCACGGGCCTGCAGCGGGGCGCCGGTGTGCAGCGCCTCCAGCTGATGCAGCAGGTAGGGGTCGTGGTAGGCCGCGCGGCCCAGCATCACGCCATCGACGTGCGCGGCCTGCGCCTGCACCGCCTCGATGCTGGCCAGGCCGCCGTTGATCACCACCGGCAGTGCCGAGCGCTCCCGCTTCAGGCGGTAGGCCCAGTCGTATTTGAGCGGGGGAACCTCGCGGTTCTCCTTCGGCGACAGGCCCTTCAGCCACGCGTTGCGCGCGTGCACCACCACCATCGCCGCACCGGCGGCGACCTGACGGTCGACGAAGGCGGCGAACACGTCGTAGTCGTTGTCCTCGTCCACGCCCAGGCGGCACTTCACCGTCACCGGGATATCAACCGCATCGACCATGGCCGCAACGCACTCGGCCACCAGCGCCGGCTCGCGCATCAGGCAGGCGCCAAAACGCCCGGCCTGCACGCGGTCGGACGGGCAGCCGCAGTTGAGGTTGACCTCGTCATAGCCCCACTCGGCGGCGATGCGCGCGGCCTGCGCCAGCAGCACCGGATCACTGCCACCCAGCTGCAGCGCCAGCGGCTGCTCGCTGCGGTCGAAGCCGAGCAGGCGCTCGCGGTCGCCGTGGATGACCGCGTTGGCGTGCACCATTTCCGTGTACAGGCGCGCGCCCGGCGCCAGCACGCGATGGAACACGCGGCAATGGCGGTCCGTCCAGTCCATCATCGGGGCAACGGACAGGCGCAGGGAATCGGCGTAACGGGCGGTGGCGGACGTCATCGGGACATTGATCGTGGAGACTGGCATTGCCAGTGAGATCAATAGTTTACACCGCGCGGCTGAATGCGCCCGGTCAGCCGCGCGGCGAGCGCCGGTTGGGCCCGGCTCCCGCTGGCGGCCGGGGCGGGCTGGGCGGCGGCGGCAGACGCTTCCTGCCCTCGGGGAGCTTGGGATTCGCGTTCCCCATGGATACGACCAGCGGGTTCAGCGCAGTACGCCACGCATTGACGCAGATACCAATTGAACGATGTATCCTTATGGATACGATTCATGGATGGCAACCCTCCAGGCAACAGAGACGTTCACGCGCTGGCTGCGCGGGCTCAATAACAGCGGGACCCGGGCCGTGATCGTGGAACGCCTGCAGCGCGTCGCCCGCGGTCTCGAGGGAGATGTTCGATCGGTGGGTCACGGCGTGAGCGAACTGCGTATCAACCATGGACCGGGATATCGCGTGTATTTCACACGCCGCGGGAGATCCATCGTCGTGCTCCTGCACGGTGGCGACAAGTCGAGCCAGCGTCGCGATATCGAGAAAGCGGTCAGGCTCGCGGAGTTGCTGTAGCCACCATTCGATTCCATGCCGTTCCCAGGACTCTCCCCATGAGCAAGCTGAAGACGATTCCCTTCGATCCCGCCGACTATCTGGATGATGACGTCGCAATCGCCACCTATCTGAGCGAGGCCTTGGCAGCAGGTGATGCGGGCCACTTCCAAGAGGCACTCGGAACAGTGGCACGTGCCCGTGGCATGGGCGGCGTTGCCGAGGTCTCCGGTCTTGGACGCGAGAGCCTGTACAAGGCGCTGCGCCCCGGAGCACACCCACGCTTCGACACCGTGCAGCGGGTACTGTCAGCGCTCGGGGTGCATCTCATCGTGCAAGCCGACAAGCAACCCGCTGGCACCGCCTGATCGCAGCCACTGCGCTCGCCGGGCATGGCCCGGCGCTACCTGGTGCGCGCTGCGGACTCAATGCACCGCGCGCGCGCCACCCACCTGCTCGATCAACGTCTGGCTGGCCGCATTGAGCCCCACCACCGTCACCTCCGCACCGTGCGCGGCCAATTTTTCCTGCGCCCGCTCCAGCGCGGCCACGGCAGTCAGATCCCACAGGTGGGCATCGCGCAGATCGATCTGCACCTTCGGCGCCACGTGCTGGTAATCGAACGCTGCACCCAGCTGCCCCGCCGAGGCGAAGAACACCTGCCCGCGCACGCGATAGACCTGCGTGTCACCGGCATCGTCGCGCTGCACGTCCAGCATGCGGCCAACCTTGCGCGCGAAGAACAGGGCCGACAGCAGCACACCGCTGAGCACGCCCTTGGCCAGATCGTGGGTAGCCACGGTGACCACCACGGTCAGCAGCATCACCGCAGAGGAACTGCGCGGATGCGTGCGCAGGTCGCGCAGCGAGCGCCAGCTGAAGGTGCCGATGCTGACCATGATCATCACCGCCACCAGCGCCGCCATCGGGATCTGCCGTACCAGATCGCTGCCGTACACCACCAGCACTAGCAGGAACACGCCAGCCACCAGGCAGGACAGGCGGCCGCGGCCACCGGAGGTCACGTTGATCACCGACTGGCCGATCATCGCGCAACCGGCCATGCCGCCGAGGAAGCCGGTAACCGTGTTCGCCACGCCCTGGCCGACACATTCGCGGTTGCGCTCGCTGGGCGTCTCGGTGATGTCCTCGACGATCTGCAGGGTCATCATCGATTCGAGCAGGCCGACCACGGCCAGCGTGGCCGACACCGGCAGCAGGATGCGCAGCGTCTCCCAGGTGAGCGGCACATCGGGCAGCAGGAAATGCGGCAGGCTCTCGGGCAGCTGGCCCATGTCGCCGACGCTGCGTACGTCCACGCCGAAGCCGATCACCACGGCGGTCAGCACCACAATGGCCACCAGAGGCGACGGCACCGCGCGGGTAATCCGTGGCAGCAGGTAGATGATCGCCAACGCGGCGGCGCACAGCACGTAGACCGTAGGACCGCGACCGATCAGCTCGGGCATCTGCGCCAGGAAGATCAGGATCGCCAGCGCGTTGACGAAGCCGGTGATGACCGAGCGCGAGACGAAGCGCATCAACGAGCCGAGCTTGAACACGCCGGCCAGCACCTGCAGCAGGCCGGCCAGGATGCTGGCGGCGAACAGGTACTGCAGGCCATGGTCCTTGACCAGGTCGACCATCACCAGCGCCATCGCACCGGTGGCGGCGGAGATCATGCCGGGGCGGCCGCCAGCGATGGCAGTGATGACGGCAATCGAGAACGCGGCATACAGGCCGACCTTGGGGTCGACGCCGGCGATGAGCGAGAACGCGATGGCCTCGGGAATCAGGGCCAGGGCGACGACGATGCCGGACAGCAGGTCGCCACGGATGTTGCCGAGCCATTGCTGGCGCAGGGGGTAGGACGTTTGCATGGGAAAGCTCCGCGCGCAGGCGGGCGTAGCCGCATGGCGCTGCAGTGGAAAGACACGGGTTCCTGAGCCGGGCGGGCCGGCTGCCGATGTGCGGCAAGGGTCAGGGTGGCGTGATCACTGCAGGCGAGCGTCGGTACGTGGGAGGGGCGCAGTCTACGGGAAGCGGCCCCACGGGGGTAGCGCGGTTGGCCGGCGAAGGCAGCGAAAGGCAGCGGAGCCTGGCTCCGCTCTACAATTGAACCATGGCCGCCAACCGCCCGCAGTTCTTCGACCCCACCACCGAACAGGGCGTGCTGCGCCTGTCGATCGCCGCCTCTCTGGTGCTGGCCGCGGCGGCGGTGGTGTTCGGCCTGCTGGCCAATTCCTCGCTGATCATCTTCGACGGCATCTACGGCCTGATCGACGTGGTGATGACCTGGCTGTCACTGCTGGTGGCACGCCTGATCGCGCTGTCCACGCAGACCGATGCGCTGCAATCGCGGCTCAACCAGCGCTTCACCATGGGCTTCTGGCACCTGGAGCCGATCGTGCTGGGGGTGAGCGGCACACTGATGATCGGTGCGGCGCTGTATGCGCTGGTCAATGCGGTGGACGCGTTGATGTCCGGGGGCCGCCACATCGCCCTCGGCCCGGCCATTGCCTTCGCCGGGCTGTCGATCGTGGGCGAAGGCGCACTGGCCTGGTTCATCCTGCGCGCCAACCGCCGCATCGGCTCGGAGTTCATCGCATTGGACGCGAAGAACTGGGTGATCGCGGCCAGCATGTCGGCCTGCTACCTGCTGGCTTTCCTCGGCGGCGTGCTGGTGCAGGGCACCTCGTGGGCCTGGGTCGGGCCGTACATCGACCCGGCCATCCTCGCCTTCGTCTGCGTGCTGGTGATGATCGCCCCGCTCGGCACGGTGCGCCGGGCGCTGGCCGGCATCCTGCTGGTCACCCCGCCGGAACTGCAAGCCCATGTGGATGCAGTGGCACGCGGGATCGTGGCCAAGCACGGCTTCGTCGAGCACCGCAGCTACGTGGCCCAGGTGGGGCGTGGCGAGCAGATCGAGCTGTTCTTCGTGGTACCGGAAAACGACCCGCCGCGGCCCCTGGTGGAATGGGACCAGCTGCGCGACGAGATCGGCGATGCACTGGGCGAGGCCTCGCCGGACCGCTGGCTGACCATCATGTTCACCACCGACCGCGAATGGACGATCTAGGCTGGCAGGACGATCAATCAAATTTTTCGTACGCATTGCAACCCAACGTACGCGGAAACCGGGCAAAGTAGGCTCCATCGCAACACCCACCCACCGACCAGGAGCATCCCGATGTCCATCGAAAAGGTTCTGTACACCGCCCAGGCCACCTCCACCGGCGGCCGTGAAGGCCGTTCCGTCTCCTCCGACAACGTGCTGGATATCCAGCTGTCGACCCCGCGCGAGCTGGGCGGCGCCGGCGGCCCGGGCACCAACCCGGAACAGCTGTTCGCGGCCGGCTACTCGGCTTGCTTCCTGGGCGCGCTGAAGTTCGTGGCCGGCCAGGCCAAGGTCGCGCTGCCGGCCGACACCACCGTGACCGGCAAGGTCGGCATCGGCCAGATCCCGACCGGTTTCGGCATCGAGGCCGAGCTGACCATCAACGTGCCGGGCGTGCCGCGCGAGCAGGTGGAAGAGCTGGTGCAGAAGGCCCACATCGTGTGCCCGTACTCGAATGCCACGCGCGGCAACATCGACGTGACGCTGATCGTTGCCTGATGGGGTGATGCCGGCCAGCGGCCGGCACTACCCGCGCCAAAGCAAAAAAATGGGCGGATGCCGGTCGAAACCGAACATCCGCCCATCCCACCTTCGTTGTCCCACATGGGGGCATGAGGTTGCCGGCCAGCGGCCGGCACTACCAGGTCACTTCTCGCTCGTAATGAGCTGCACGACGCTGGAGAAATCCAGCTTGCCGCGGCCGGCCTGGTGGTTCATCGAGTACAGGTTGCGGGCCACTTCGCCCAGCGGGATCGAGGCGCCGACACTCATCGCCGCTTCCACCGCCAGGCCCATGTCCTTGAGCATCAGGTCGCTGCCGAAACCGCCGCTGTAGCCGCGCGAAGCCGGCGCATTCTCCAGCACGCCCGGCCACGGGTTGCACACTTCAGTGGCCCAGCTGCGGCCGGTGCTGACCGCCATCATCTGCGACAGCACCTTCGGATCCAGCCCGTGCGCCACGCCGAGTGCGATGGCTTCGCCGGTGACGGCCATGATCACGCCCAGCGCCATGTTGTTGCACAGCTTGGCCACCTGGCCGGCACCGCTGGCGCCCACGTGGAAGATGTTCTTGCCCATTGCCTGCAGCACCGGGCGCGCGCGCTCCAGCGCGTCCTCTTCGCCACCGACGATGAAGGTCAGGGTGCCGGCCTGGGCACCGGCGGTACCGCCGGACACCGGTGCGTCGATCATCTGCAGGCCACGTGCGGCGGCGGCTTCAGAGACCTTGCGGGCGCTGGCCGGTGCGATCGTGCTGCAGTCGATGACCAGTGCGCCGGCCGGAATCGCGGCAAGAATGCCGTCTTCGCCCAGGTACACGCCTTCGACGTGGCGGCTGGCCGGCAGCATCGAGATCACCACCTCGGCATCGGCCAGGGTTTCGCGCGCCGATGCGGCCGCGCTGGCGCCGGCATCGACGGCGGCCTGCACCGCGGCCGGGACCAGATCGAACACGCGCACGGTATGGCCGTTCTTGACCAGATTGGCGGCCATCGGGCCACCCATGTTGCCCAACCCGATGAATGCAATGCGGCTCATGCAAGGCTCCTTTCAACAAGGGGAGTGCCCAGGTCGGCCAGTGGATGCGCGGCATCGGCCCAGGGGGAAGCGAAGAAGGTGTCGGCCCACGCGCCGGTGGCCTCGGCCAGAGTGGCCGGGTTCCACTGCGGATTGCGGTCCTTGTCGATCAGCAGCGCGCGGATGCCTTCGGCGAAATCACCGTGGGCGGCGCAATGCAGGGCGACGATGTACTCCAGGCGGTAGATCGCGGCCAGGCCCTGGCCGGCACTGCGGCGCTGCAGTTCGTACGACAACCGTGCCGAGCCTGGTGCACCGGCGGCGAGGGTCTTCTGTGCTGCCTGCAGCCAGGCATCGTCGGTCTGCAGACCGGCAATGCGCGCAATGATGGCCTGCAGGTCATCGCCTTCGCACAACGCATCAACCTGCGCCGCATTGGCCAGCAGCGGGCCGGTGGCGGCGTCACTGGCATGCGACTGCAGCAGATGGCTGAGCCGTTCGTGGTTGTGTGCGGCGTTGCTGGACCACGCGACCTGCAGCAGCGCGTCGAACACCGCGCTGCGGCGTTCTTCGGCCACGTGCACATCGGCCAGGCCGGCGTAGATGGCGTCGCCCGGATTGAGCAGCGCACCGGTCAGCGCCAGGAACAGGCCGCCCTTGCCCGGTACGCGCGGCAGCAGCCAGCTACCACCCACATCCGGGAACAGACCGACGGTGATTTCCGGGAAGGCCAGCTTGGAGCGCTCGCTGACCACGCGGTGGCTGGCACCGGACATCAGGCCGATGCCACCACCCATCACGATGCCATGGCCCCAGCACAGGATCGGCTTGGCGTAGGTGTGGATGAGGTAATCGACGCGGTACTCGACGTCGAAGAACTCGGCCGCGTAGTCGTTCTCGCGGATGTCGCTGCGGCCGGCCTCGCGGAAGGCGACCATGCTCTTGTACAGGCTGTGCAGGTCGCCGCCGGCGCAGAACGCCTTTTCGCCAGCGCCCTGCAGCACCACCATGGCGATGCCATCGTCGTCGGCCCAGGCATTCAACTGCTTCAGCAGCAGGTGTGCCATCGGCAGCGAGAAGCCATTGAGCGTGCGCGGCGCGTTGAGCGTGGCGATGCCGATGCGCGTGCCATTGCGGGCGGCGCGCTCTTCGAACAGCACCGGTGCGTCATCGGCAACGGTATCGGTGCTCATGCGTTCTTCCACTGCGCAGCGCGCTTTTCCAGGAAGGCGGTCACGCCCTCGACCTGGTCGGCGGTGTCGAACAGATCGACGAAGGCTTCGCGTTCGGCCACCAGCGCCGAAGCGTGGGTGCCGGTGCGGGTGGCCTGCACCAGGGTCTTGCAGGCGGCGATGCTGGTCGGGCTCTGCTTGCCGGCCTTCTTCGCCCATTCCAGCGCCAGCGCCTTGGCTTCGCCCTTGCCGACCTTTTCTTCGGCCAGGCCAATGCGCAGTGCGGTGTCGGCGTTGATGCGCTCGCCCAGCAGGATCATGCGCTTGGCCCAGCCCTCGCCGACCAGGCGCGGCAGGTTCTGGGTGCCACCGGCGCACGGCAGCAGGCCGACGGTGGCCTCCGGCAGCGCGACCTGGGCGTGGTCTTCGATGATGCGCAGGTCACAGGCCAGCGCGCATTCCAGGCCACCGCCCATGGCGTAGCCGTTGATCGCGGCGATCGACACGCCACGGAAACCGGACAGCGCTTCGAAGGCTTCACCGAAGCGGCGCGCGGCTTCACGTGCAGCGGCCTTGTCGCCGGAGGCGAACTGGTTGAGATCGGCACCGGCGGAGAAGAACTTCTCGCCGTCACCGGTGATCACCAGCGCGTAGATCTCGCGGTCTGCGTTGAGCGCGCCGACCAGATCACGCAGCGCCGACAGGCTGTGCACAGTCCAGGTATGCGCAGGCGGGTTGTTCAGGGTGACCACGGCGGTGTGGCCATCCACCTCCACCTTCAGCCCCACGTGCTCCTGGGTACGCCAATCCTTCATCGCAGTTCCTCTTCGGTGTTGAGCAGGTGACGGGCAACGATCACCCGCATGATCTCGTTGGTGCCTTCCAGGATCTGGTGCACGCGGCAGTCACGCAGCAGGCGCTCGATCGGGTATTCGCGGATGTAGCCGTAGCCACCGTGGATCTGCAGTGCTTCGTTGCAGACGTTGAAACCGGCATCGGTGGCGAAGCGCTTGGCCATCGCGCACCACACGTTGGCGTCGCTGGCACCGGCATCGAGCTTGCGCGCGGCGGTGTGCACCATCTGCCGTGCAGCCACCAGCTGGGTGACCATGTCGGCCAGCTTGAACTGCAGTGCCTGGAACTCGGCCAGCGCCTTGCCGAACTGGCGGCGCTCGCCCATGTAGCGGCGCGCGGCATCCAGCGCGCCCTGCGCCGCACCCAGCGAGCAGGCGGCAATGTTGATGCGGCCGCCATCGAGTCCCTTCATCGCCAGCTTGAAGCCGCCGCCTTCCTCTCCCAGAAGGTGGCTGACCGGTACGCGGACGTTTTCGAAGGTGATGCCACGGGTGGGCTGGCTGTTCCAGCCCATCTTCTCTTCCTTGCGGCCGAAGCTGATGCCCGGCAGGTCCGCCGGCACCGCAATGGCGCTGACACCGCCGGCACCGGCACCACCGGTACGCGCCATCACCACCAGCAGTTCGGTGGCACCGGCGCCGGAAATGAAAGCCTTCGAGCCGTTCAGCACATAGAAGTCGCCATCGCGCACGGCGGTGGTCTTCAGCGAGGCCGCATCGGAACCGGCGCCCGGTTCGGTCAGGCAGTACGAAGCCAGCTTGGTGCCCGAAGACAGATCGGTGCCCCACACATCGCGCAGCGCCGGCTGGCCCCACGTGGACACCATCCACGAGGCCATGTTGTGGATGCTGATGTACGCCGCGGTCGACGGATCGACATTGGCGAGCTCCTCGATGACGACGGCGGCGTCCAGTCGGCTCAGACCGCTGCCGCCCACTTCCGGGTCCATGTACAGACCGCAGAAGCCCAGTTCACCGGCCTTGGCGATCGCCTCGCGCGGAAAGATGCCCTCCGCATCCCATCGCGCGGCGTGCGGCGCCAGTTCGGCCTGTGCGAAGTCACGCGCAGCTTCGCGGTACGCCTGCTGCGCTTCTTCCAGTTCCGTCGTCATCGAGTGGCTCATGGCTGCTCCTGCCGTTACTTCAGGCTGATCGTGGTGTTGACGCCATGGCTGAGCGTCTCGTCATCGAACCAGCGCGCGGTGACCGTCTTGGTCTGGGTGTAGAACAGCACCACCTGCTTGCCATACGGACCCAGGTCGCCCAGCTTGGACGCGCGCGAACCGGTGAACGAGAACAGCGGCACCGGCACCGGGATCGGCACGTTGATGCCGACCTGGCCGACGTCGATGTCTTCCTGGAACTTGCGCGCTGCGGCGCCGGACTGGGTGAACAGTGCGGTGCCGTTGCCGTTCGGGTTGCTGTTGACCATCGCGATGGCCTCTTCCAGCGTCTCTGCTTCGAGGATGACCAGCACCGGCCCGAAGATTTCTTCCTGATAGATGCGCATGTCGGTGGTGACACCGGCAAAGATGGTCGGGCCAACGAAGTTGCCCTTCTCGAAACCATCGACCTGCGGCTTGCGGCCATCGAGCACCAGCTTGGCGCCCTGCTCCACGCCCGAGGCGATCAGGCCTTCCACGCGCTCGCGGGCGCTGCAGGAAATGACCGGACCGACGTCGGTGCCGGCGACGGTGCCGCCGCTGACCTTCAGGGTCTTGGCCTTGGTGACCAGGTCCTGCACCCAGTTGCGTGCTTCACCGACCAGCACCAGGGTGGAGGCCGCCATGCAGCGCTGGCCAGCGGCACCGAAGGCGGCACCGACCATCGCGTTGAGGGTCTGCTCCTTGTTGGCGTCCGGCAGCACCACGGCGTGGTTCTTGGCGCCCATCATGCACTGCACGCGCTTGCCGGCCAGCGAGGCACGGTTGTAGACGTGGGTGCCGACGCGGGTGGAACCGACGAACGACACGGCCTTGATGTCCGGGTGGTCGCAGATCGCGTTGACCACTTCCTCGCCACCGTGGACGACGTTCAGCACGCCCTTCGGGATGCCGGCTTCCAGCGCCAGTTCAACCAGGCGCATGGTCACCATCGGGTCCTGTTCGGACGGCTTGAGGATGAAGGTGTTGCCGGTGGCGATCGCCATCGGGAACATCCACAGCGGGATCATCGCCGGGAAGTTGAACGGGGTGATGCCGGCGCACACGCCCAGCGGCTGCATGATGCTGTAGGTATCCACGCCGTTGGCCACGTTGTTGGCCAGCTCGCCCAGCTGCAGGTTGCCGATGGCAGCGGCGTGCTCGACCACTTCCAGGCCGCGGAACACATCGCCTTCCGCGTCGGGCAGGGTCTTGCCCTGTTCGGCGGTGAGGATGTGGGCCAGCTCGCTCATGTTCTCGCGGATGAGCTGCTGGTACTTCAGGAAGATGCGCGCACGGGTGCCGATCGGGGTCTTGCGCCAGGTCTTGAAGGCTTCCTTGGCGGCAGCAACGGCGGCATCCACTTCGCTGGTGGTGGCGAACGGCACCTGGGCCAGCACGTCCTGGGTGGCCGGATTGATCACGTCCTGCCAGTGGGAGGTGGCCGATTCGACGAACTGGCCATCGATCAGCATGCGGATACGGGGCGCTGCAACAGTCATGACGACAATCCCACTGGCTCGAAAGATGCTTGGCATTATTCACAGCACCCTCCTCGATTTCCGGCCTGAATCCGCTTAATCTGGCCAACACGCCAGACGATTCATGTTAATTCTGTGAATTATTCAGCCCCCCAGCGACAACTTGGCCTGCGCCTGCTGCGGCTGCGCGAGCAGCGCGGCTACAGCCAGGCGGATCTGGCACGGGCGCTGGGGCTGTCGGCCAGCTACCTGAACCAGATCGAGCGCAACAAGCGCCCACTGACCCCGGCTGTGCAGAAGAAGCTGGGCGAGGTATTGGGCGACGTTTCCGCACTGTTCGACGAGGATGAGCCCGCCGCCCTGCAGGAAGCGCTGGGCGAGACCCTGCGCGATCTGGGCCTGGCCGAGGTCAGCGCCACCGAACTGCGCGCGCTGGCCGGCAACCTGCCGCAGGTCAGCCGCGCGCTGCTGGACCTGCACCGCCGCCACCTGGCGCTGCGCGAGCATGCCGCGGCGCTGGAATTCCAGCTGGGCGAGCCCGGTGCCGGCAGCACCCTGCCCGCTGGCGACCAGGTACGCGAATTCTTCAACCGCATGCACAACCACATTCCCGAGCTGGACGAGCTGGCCGAGCAGCTGTTCGCCGAGTGGGGGCTGTCGCCCGGGCACGTGGCACCGCGGCTGCGCCAGCTGCTGGCCGACCGCCATGGCGTGCTGGTGGAAGTGGCCGCACTGCAGGCCGGGCGCGAGAAGCGGCAATACGATGCCGGTGCGCGGCGGCTGTGGCTGCCCGATTACCTGGAGCCCGGCCAGCAGGCGTTCCAGATGGCGGCCGAGCTGGCACTGCACGGCTACCTGCCGCAGATCGATGCGGTGGTGGCGCGCGCCGGGTTCACCGACGACGCGCGCATCGCGCAGGCACGGATCGGTCTTTCCAACTATTTCGCCGGCGCGCTGGTGATGCCGTACATGCGCTTCCTGCGTGCGGCCGAAGCCAGCAGCTACGACATCGAACTGCTGGCGCATCAGTTCGGCGTCGGCTTCGAAGCGGTCTGCCACCGGCTGAGCACGCTGGCGCGGCGCAGTGCGCCCGGGCTGCCGTTCTTCTTCATCCGCGTGGATCGCGCCGGCAATGTGTCCAAGCGTCATTCGGCCACCGATTTCCATTTCTCGCAGGTGGGCGGCTCGTGCCCGCTGTGGATCGTCTACGAGGCGTTCAACCAGCCCGGCCGCATCCTTACCCAGACCGCGCGCATGCCCGACGGGCGCCGCCATTTCTGGCTGGCGCGGCAGGTCAGCAGCGGCCCGGTCGGCCATGGCCAGCCACGCAAGACCTTCGCGGTGGCGCTGGGCTGCGATCTGCAGCATGCCGAGCGACTGGTGTATTCGCTGGGGCTGGATGTGCAGAGCCCGGGGAACTCGGTATCGATCGGGCCGGGGTGCCGGGTGTGTCCGCGTGAGGACTGCATGCAGCGCGCGTTCGCGCAGTTGCCGGGGCGGTAGGGTTGGTTCGGCAGGGCTGCGCCCTGCACCTGCTTCAATCCAAGGCAACAGCAAAAGCAACAGCGGGCTTTCCGTGGGATGGCGGGGTGGATCCGGTTGCGGGGGACGCTGCAAGTCCCCCTCCGGGGCCCGGCCCAGCCGCTGGCGGCTGTGCG